>JANNOT010000105.1:0-29908 GCA_031399375.1 Paraoceanicella sp. | reverse complement strand
GACGCGGTGCAGGGCCGCGCGCGCTACCCCATCACCGGCGAGGAGATGATCGATGACATCGCCCTGCTGGAGGCCATCGTGCGCGCCGCCCGCACCGGCGCCATCGAGATCGTAGGAGAGCCCGCATGAAAGCCCTGGTGTTCGAGGCGCCCGACAAGCCGGTGATCGCCGATGTCCCGATGCCCGAGATCGGCCCGGGCGAGGTGCTGGTGCGCAGCCGCACCGTCGGCATCTGCCATTCGGACTACGAGCTTCTCGCCGGCCGCTACATCATCCCCATCGACTACCCCGTGACCCCAGGCCACGAATGGTGCGGCGAGATCGTGGAGGTCGGGCGCGACGTGACCGGCCTGCGTCCCGGCGACCGCGTCGTGGGCGAATGCGTGATCCCTACCCCCCAGCGCATCCACCATTTCGGCTTTTCCATGGGCGGGGCGGACCGCGAATTCTTCGCCGCCCGCCCCGAATGGCTGCACAAGCTGCCCGACGGGGTGGATGACAAACAGGGCGCGCTAATCGAGCCGTTTACGTGCGGGTTCTACGCCGTCCTGCGCTCGGGCGGGACCAACGCGTCCGAGACGGTCGTGGTCTCGGGCGGGGGCACCATCGGCCTCGTCTCGGCCGCCGCCGCAATCGGGATGGGCGCGCGGGTCATCGTCGTCGATCCCGTGGCGCTGCGCCGGGACGCGGCCCTGAGGCTCGGCGCGGCCGAGGTGGTGGACCCGGCGGCGGGCGACCCTATCGCGCAGGTCCGCGACTTGACCGGCGGTGCCGGTGCCGATCTGGTGATCGAGGCGGCATGCCACCCCGCGTCGCTCGGGTCGGTGTTCTCCTATGCGCGCGAGGAAGGGCGGGTGAGCATGGTCGGCATTTCCATCGGCAAGCTCATCCCCGCCGATCTCGGCCTGATCCAGATGCGCAACCTGACCGTGCGGGGCTGCATCGGCTCGCCCGGGGTCTGGCCCGCCGCGATCCGGTTCCTCGCCCGCACGGGCATTGACCTCTCGCCGCTGCAGACGCGGGACTTTGCGTTGACCGACGCGGTCGAGGCCTTCGCCTTCGGCACCGACCCCACCCGGTCGATCAAGCTCACGTTGCGGATCGCGTGACATCTGCCTGGGCTGGTGTGCGCCGCCCGACCTGGGATCCGGCGCGCCAGCCCGCGGTCGGTCGCGGGCGGCAGGACCGCGCACGCCACCACCGCGCCGATGGTTTCGGGCGCGGGATCCGGCTGGCGCATGCTGCGACGCGTCGTCAGGCCGCCTTTGTCTCGATGACGCCCTCGAGCCGGTCTTCCAGCATGTCCGCCGCATCGGTCAGCGCGCGCAGGGTCGCGTCGTCGGGCGACCAGAACGACCGCTGGCTGGCCTCGAGCAGCCGGTTGGCCACCCGCGACGACGCCTGCGGGTTCAGCGCCGCGAGCCGGTCGCGCATCGCAGGGTCGAGGAGGAAGGTCTCGGTCAGCTTCTGGTAGACCCAGGGTTCCACCTGCCCGGTGGTCGCCGACCAGCCGAGCGTGTTGGTCACCTGCTGCTCGATCTGGCGCACACCCTCGTAGCCGTGCTGGAGCATCCCCTCATACCATTTGGGATTGAGGGTCCGGGTCCGCGTCTCGAGTGCCACCTGCTCCTCGAGCGATCGGACCGTGCCGGTCCCCCGCGTCTGGTCGCCGATGAACACGGGCGGCGTCTCGCCACCCCGGGCCTGCTTCACCGCGCCGGTTATCCCGCCGAGCGTATCGAAATAGGTATCGACCGTGGTCACACCCAGCTCGACGGATTCCAGGTTCTGGTAGGTCAGCTCGATGTCCTTGAGCATGGACTGGAGCAGCGCCTGGTGCTGCACCGGCTCGCCCTTGACCCCGTAGGCGAACCCCTTGCGGCGGGTGTAGGTGGTGGCGAGCTCGTCACCGTCATCCCACGCGCCGCTTTCCACCAGCAGGTTGACGTTCGAGCCATATGCGCCGTCGGCATTGCCGTAGACCCGCAGGGCGGCGGTTTCCAGGTCGCAGCCATGTTCGGCCTGATAGGCGAGCGTATGGTCGCGGACCGCGTTCATCTCGCGCGGCTCGTCGGCGGATGCCGCAAGCAGGGCAGCCTCGGCCAGAAGCTTGATCTGGAGCGGCAGCAGGTCGCGGAAGATGCCCGAGAGCGTGATGACCACGTCAATCCGGGCCCGTCCGAGTTCGGCCAGCGGGATCAGCGTCGCCCCCGCGATGCGCCCGTAGCTGTCGAACCGGGGCCGGGTGCCCATCAGCGCCAGGGCCTGGGCGATCGGGCTTCCCTCGGATTTCAGGTTGTCGGTGCCCCAGAGGACCATGGCGATGCACCGGGGCAGGGGGCGCCCGCCCTCGGTCGCCTTGGCGATCAGGCGGTCGGCCTGGGCCGCCCCGTCGCGCACCGCAAAGGCCGAGGGGATGCGGAACGGATCGAAGCCGTGCAGGTTGCGGCCCGTCGGCAACACCTCTGGCGTCCGCAGCACGTCGCCGCCCGGGGCCGGGCGGATGTAGCGGGCGTCGAGCGCGTGGAGCAAACCGGAAAGCTCGGTCTCTTCGGCGAGCAGCGCCGCCACGGGGGCGAGCCGGGCGAGTGCGGGATCGACCGCGCCCCCGGTCGCAAGGGCGGCGTAGGACGCGCGATCCTCGCTCCGCGCCTCGTCCATCGACATCAGCATGTCCGTGCGCGCCTCGACCGACAGGGGCTGGCCGACCACGTGCAGGCCATGGGGGATGAGGGTGTATTCAAGCTCCAGCAACGCGGCCCCGAGCGCCGTGATGCGCAGCCCGGCCTCGGGTCCCCAGGCGGGATCCGCCGGGGCGAGGTCGAGCGCCGCGGCCTGGGTCTGGATCATGGCGGCCAGATCCGCACGCTCCAGGATCCCGGTATCGGTCCCGGCCCGCCAGCGGTCGAGCGAGGCCTTCAACTCCAGCAATCCGCGGTAAAGCCCGGCCTGGGTGACGGGCGGGGTCAGGTAGCTGACCAGCGTCGCCGCCGAGCGGCGCTTGGCCAGCGCCCCTTCGGAGGGATTGTTGGAGGCATAGAGATAGATGTTGGGCAGATCGCCGATCAGCCGTTCGGGCCAGCATGCCCCCGACATCCCGGTCTGCTTGCCCGGCATGAATTCGAGCGCCCCGTGGGTGCCGAAATGCAGGACGGCATGGGCCGCGAAATCCTCGCGCAGATAGCGGTAGAAGGCTGAAAAGGCATGGGTCGGCGCCAACCCCTTCTCGAACAGCAGGCGCATCGGGTCCCCCTCGTACCCGAAGCCGGGCTGGACCGCGACCAGCACGTTCCCGAACTGCCGCCCGAGCACGAAGATGCTCTGCCCGTTGGACTGAACCCGGCCGGGGGCCGGTCCCCATTGCCGCTCGATATCGGTCAGCCAGCGTTCGCGCCGGACATGGTCGTCGGCCCGGATCAACGCGTGCACATTCGCGTCCGTGCCGTGGAGGGCCGCGTTCCCCTCGATGACCGCGACGCGCAGCGCCTCGGCATCGACGGGCAGATCGACGGTGTACCCCTCGTCCCGCATGGCCCGCAGCGTGTTCCAGAGCGAGCCGAACACGTCGAGATAGGCCGCTGTCCCCACCCGGCCCGAATTGGGCGGAAAGTTGAAGAGGACCGTCGCGACCCGCCGGTCCGCCCGGTCGGCGCGGCGCAGCGCGATCAGCCGGGCCGCGCGGGCGGCGAGCATCTCGGCGCGCTCCGGGCAGCTCGCCATGTCCTGCATCGCATCGGCCTCGGTGAAGGTGCAGGAGCGTTCGCATCCCAGGCAGGTGGTCCCCGGCGCGCCGGGACGTCCGCCGAAGACCATCGGTGCCGTCGCCCCGTCCAGCTCGGGGATCGCGACCATGATGGTGCTTTCCACCGGCAAGAGGCCGCGGGCGGATGCGCCCCACTGGTCGAGGGTCTGGAATTCCACCGGGTGCGCGGCGAGATAGGGGACATCGAGCCGGGCAAGGATCGCCTCGGCCGCCTTTGCGTCGTTATAGGCGGGACCGCCGACCAAGCTGAACCCGGTCAGGGACACGACCGCGTCGACGCCTGGGCGCCCGTGGCGGAAGAAATGCGCCTCGATCGCCGGGCGCGCGTCGAGCCCCGCGGCAAAGACCGGCACGACGCTGAGCCCCCGGGCCTCCATCGCCCGGATCACGCCGTCGTAATGCGCGGTGTTGCCCGCCAAAAGGTAGGAGCGCAGGAGGACGAGGCCGACCCGACCCGCCTTGCCCGCCTGGGGCAACAGGGCCGCGTCGTCGCCCATGCGCCCCGGCAGGCGGGGGTGGTAGACCCCGACCTCGGGATATTCGACCGGCAGGGGCGCGGCCTCGATCCGGCGCAGCGCCGCGCGCGGACCCGCAGCGTAACGGCCGACCAGGGCGCGCACCATGCTCGTAATGTTGTCCTCGGACCCCGCGAGCCAGTACTGGAGGCTGAGGAAATAGGCCCGCACGTCCTGGGCCGATCCGGGGATGTAGCGCAGGATCTTGGGCAGGCGGCGCAGCATCTTCATCTGCTTGGCCCCGCCGGTCTGGGCGGGGGCGCCGTCCTTGCCCTTTGGCTTCAGGCGCTTCAGCAGGCCCATCAGCCCCGAGGCGGGCTTGCCCATGTCAAAGCCGCCCATCCGGGTCAGCCGTGTGACCTCGCCCGCCGACATCGCGCAGACCATCGCATCGCAGCTGTCGCGCCGGGCCTGAAGATCGGGGAGGATCGGCAGGAAGTGATCCTCAAGAAACAGCATCGTGACGATCACGATGTCGGCCGCGGCAATGTCGGCCCGGCAGGCCGCGAGCCGCTCGGGATGCCCCGCGAATTCCGCCGCCGCGTGCAGGGTGAAGCGCAGCCCTGGAAGATGGACGCGCAGGCGCCCGCGGGCCTTGTCCGCGGCACTGCTGAGGTGGGGATCCATCGTCACCAGGGTAACCCTGACCGGGGTCGCCGCGTCGCTGGTCACGTCGGTCTTCACGTAGGTCATGCCTGGCTCTGCGCGTTCGCCGGGACGGGGACGGAGCGCAGGACGTGCACGGGCCTCGGCGGGTTGATCGTCATGCGCTGAGAGTTGGCGCAGAGCCCCCACATGTCAAGCAAAATTGACATCTTGGGCTGTCAGGACAGCCTGTCGAACCCTCAGGTTCCGCAGAAGGTCTCGCGCACCTCTTCCCCCGGCCGGGGCGGGTCGCCATAGGCCGCAAGGGCGGGATCGTCGTCGAAGGGCGCGGCAAGCGCCGTGAGCAGCGCTTCGAAGGGCCCGAGATCGCCCGCCTGCGCCGCGCTCAACGCGGCCTCGACGCGGTGGTTGCGCGGGATCCGCGCGGGGCTGGCCGCGCGGATCGATGCGCCCGGATCGGGGACGCCGCACCGGGCGCCGGCCGCGGCCCATTCCAGCGCCCATTCGTCGAACAATGCCGGATCGTCGAACTGCGCGCGGGCCGGGGCCGCGTTTCCCTCTGCGGCATCCGCAAGGGCCCGGAATGTCCGGGTGAAATCCGCGCGCCCCGCGGCCATGCGCGCCAGCAGATCCTCGGCCAGGGGCGCGGCCATGGCTGGATCGGCCATCCCGAGCTTTCGCGCAAAGACCGTCCCCCAGGCGGTCTGGTAAAGCGCCGGGTAGCGGTCTATCGCCGCCTGTGCCCGGGCGAGCGCCGCGTCCGGGTCGGGGTTCAGCAGCGGGAGGAGCGACTGTGCGAGCCGGGCGAGGTTCCATTGCCCGATCCCCGGCTGATTGCCGTAGGCATAGCGCCCGGCATGGTCGATCGAGCTGAACACCATGCCCGGATGGTAGGCATCAAGGAATGCGCATGGCCCGTAATCGATGGTCTCGCCTGACACCGTCATGTTGTCGGTATTCATGACACCGTGGATGAACCCGACACCCATCCAGCGCGCGATCAGGTCCGCCTGCCGGGCAATCACGCCGTCCAGAAACCCGCCCGGATCCGCGGGCAGCCCGTGGCGCGCGGCGGCGTGGGCGAGCAGCGCGGCGAGCCCGTCGGTATCGTCGCGCACGGCGAGCGCCTGGAACGTGCCGACGCGGACATGGCTGGCCGCCACCCGCACCAGGATCGCCCCCGCCTCCGGCCCCGTGCGCAGGACAGTCTCGCCCGTGGTCAGGGCGGCGAGGCCGCGGGTGGTCGGGATGCCGAGTGCCGCCATCGCCTCGCCCAGGATGTATTCGCGCAGGACGGGTCCCAGCACCGCCCTGCCGTCGCCCGAGCGCGAGAAGGGCGTGCGGCCCGCGCCCTTGAGCTGGATGTCGAACCGCGCCCCGTCCGGTGCAATCACCTCGCCCAGGAGGATGGCGCGCCCGTCGCCGAGCTGCGGTGACCAGCCGCCGAACTGGTGCCCGGCATAGAGCTGCGCCAGCGGTGCCGCCCCCTCGGGCACGGATGCGCCCGCCAGGGCCGCGACCCCCTCGGGCGCGCCGAGCGCCGCGGGATCGAGCCCGAGCCTGCGGGCCAGCGCCTCGTTCAGCCGCAGCAGCCGTGGATCCGGCGGGATCGCGGGGGGCTGACGGCGGAAGAACCGCTCCGGCAGGCGCGCATAGCTGTTGTCGAACGGGAAAAGGGCCATGGCAGATGTCCTCGGCCGCAGGATGCCGCCTCGCTCCAGACCTGCCATGATTTGGCGGTCGCGCCAACCGGTCAGGGAGCGGCGCCCGGCCCCTGTCCCAGGATCGGACAGCGGAAAAATTAGGCAGATTGTAGCCCAAACCCATCGTCCTGGCGCCCAGCTTTCGCAGTGTTCTAGAACGATTGTCGCCAGTATTGCTTGACTTGGGGCCGTGCCGATCGGCATGGTCGCGCCGGTGCACAGTTTGGGGGCCGACGACATTGGTGCGGGATAGGGCATTGCTTGTTTTCTGTGCAGTTTTGGCCCTGCACCTATCGATCCGCCCTGGGCGAACGCAGACCCCCACCGATTCGGAGCTGATTTCGCAGCAGGCGGAGCTGTTCGAGGCGTTGCAGACCCGTCCGACCGATCTCGAACTGATGTTTCGTTACGCACTGGTCTCGGTAGAGCGGGGCGATTACGAACCGGCGATCGCGACCCTCGAACGCATGCTGGTGATCAAGCCGGATCTGCCGCGGGTGAAGCTGGAGCTGGGGGCGGCCTATTTCCGCCTCGGTTCCTACGCCCAGGCGCGGTTCTATTTCGACGACGTCAAGGCGTCGAACCCGCCGCCCGAGGTCTCGTCCCGCATCGACCTGTTCCTCGCGCAAATCGACGAGCGCAGCCGGCGGCACCGGTTCAGCGGGCTGGTTTCGGTGGGCGCGCTCTACAGCGACAACGCGACGCTCGGGCCGCAGGACCGCACGATCGTGTCGGAGCTTTTTCCCGGGGGCACCGCGCTCATCGATCCCGCGGGCGTGGCGCAGGACGACATCGGGATCCGGGTCCAGGGGTCGCTCACCCATACCTATGATCTCGGCCTGTCCAGCACCGACAGCTGGATCACGTCGGGCAGCTATGCGGGCCTGCGCTATGGCAGCGTCAAGACGGGCAGCTATGATGCGTTCGAGGTCGTGACCGGCCCGCGCCTGTCACTCGACGCCGAGCAGTACGGTGCGAAGATCCGCCCCTATCTCCAGGGGGCCTATGTCAGGTCGGGCAACGCGCCGCTCTATGGCGCGCTCGGCACGGGGGCGGAGGTGAGCGAGACCCTGTCGCGCGACGTGGCCGTTTCGGCCAGCGCGGGCGTGCAGTACCGCGATTTCTACGGCGGGCGCGAGGATTTCGACGGCATCTATCCGGTCGGCACGGCGGGCGTGGCGTGGAGCCCGGTCGATTCCGTGGTGGTCCGCGGTCAGGTCTTTCTGGAATCCGACGTGACCGATGCGGTCTATACCTCCAACATCGAGCCCGGGCTGCGCCTGTCGGTCACCTACGGGTTTTCGCCGGGGCTCGCGGCCCCGTTCGACGACCCGTGGAGCCTGACGGGATTTGCCCAGCTTTCCCGGCGCTACTTCGACGGCCCCGACCCGGCCGTGCTCGCCGACACGACGCGCGAGGATACCGATCTGCGGCTTGGCCTCCGCCTCATCGTCCCGGTCGCCTCCGACTGGGCGCTCGCCGCGGACGCGACGCTTTTCCGCCGCAATTCGAACATCAAGAACTACGACCTCGACAGTCTCGAATTCGGCCTTTCCGTGTTAAAGTCATTTTGAGGGAGAGTGTGATGCGCCCCAGGGCCAGGACCCGTTTTGCCCGGCAGGTGATGCTGGGAGTTGCACTGGGAACCGCTGCGTTGCCTCTGGGCGCGCAGGACGCGGTCGAGGTCGGGGCGGTCGGCGCCTCGAACGAGGCGATGCTCGGCACGCCGCCGGCCGAAGCGCGGCGCGAGCTGCAGGTCGGCACCCGCGTGCAGCTGCGCGAGCGCATCGAGACGTCCGAGATCGGCGCGGGCCAGATCCTCTTTAACGACCAGTCCACGCTGTCGGTCTGGCCCAACAGCGATCTCGTCCTCGACGAATACTTCTACGATCCCGACCAGAGCGTGGGCAAGATCGGCCTGACGATGACCGAGGGGGTGCTGCGCTTCATCGGCGGACAGATCTCCAAGACAGCCGATGTCACCATCACCACACCCCATGCCGTGGTCGCGGTCCGCGGCGGGATCGCGATGGTCAGCGTGACGCCCGGCGGGACCGAGGTGGTGCATGTCGCGGGTGAGTACACGCGCCTGAACGACCTGACCCTGTCGCGTCCCAACGCCTCGGGCGCGGCACGCCCCGCCGAGGGACCTGCCGCCGGGACGCCTGGCGGCGGGGCTGTCGTCACCACCTATACCGGCATCGCCGATGCCGAGACGGTGGCCGAACTCTATGGCCGCCCCATGGGGCAGGGCGATGGCGGGGCCCCGCAGCTTGCCGAGGGCGAGCAGATCGAGGCCGCGCTGGCACAGTCGGGCCTGACCGAGGCGGGGTTCAGCGCCGTGGACGCCGCATCGCTTCCACCCGTCTCGACCACGGGCGAGCAGTCCGAGGAGGACGAGGCCGACGGGACCGGCCTGCCCGGCGACGCCCCCGGCCTGAGCGAGCGGGCGGACACGCTGATCGCGGACCTGACCGGGTCCGCCGAGGATCCGTCGCCCGACGATGGTGGGCCCGACGACCCGGGCGGCCCCGACGACCCGGGCGGCCCCGACGGTCCCGACCCCGATGATCCCGACCCGGATGATCCCGACCCCGACGATCCCGATGACCCCGATCCGGACGATCCCGATGCCCCCGCGGCCCTGCCCTTCAGCGGCGGTCGGTATGCGTCGTCCGAGGAGGATGCAGGTGCCCCGGCGCTGTCGCGGATCGTGGCCTTGCCGGGCGGTCCCGTGGTCTTCGTCGAGTTTCTCGACATCGAGGGGACACCCGACGCCGTGCGGGCCGAGACGCCGGACGGCGCGGTATTCGACACGCCGGACCTTTCCACCGGTGGGCAGGTGGAGACGACCTTCGGCACCTTCGGCGGCCGTCCCGCGCGCATCGAGCGTTTCGTGGACGTCGGGCAGTTCTATCTCGTCGCGGTGCAGACGAATGACGACCAGCCGCTCGCGCTTTCGCTCAACATCTTCGGCAGGCCGACGCCCGACGCCGTGTGGCAGGCGCCGAGCGTCGCGACCCTTGGGGTCCGGCATTACAGCCTGACCGATCCGCTCTTCGACGGCGGAGAGGGGACCCTGCCGCTGGAGCTCGGGGGCCCGTTTGCGACGCCGGTCGCCGCGACGCTGACGCTCGTCCCCGAACCCGGCGCGCCCATCGTGCAGCAGGTCCCGGGCGCGCTGGGATTTGAGAACGACACGGGGCAGTCGAAATGGCTGCTCGCCGTGCTCGACATCGAGGGCGAGGGCGAGGATCAGGTCTCGGCCTTCGGCAGCTACACGTCGCGCGTGCTGGCCAGCCGGTCGGGCGGCGATGGTGCCCCGACCTCGAACGGGACGACCCGGCTGACCGCGCGGCTCGACGCCTATGGTGGCACGGGCTTCGGCACCCAGCCCGTCGGCACGCTCGACGGGGGCGACGGCACGACGGCCTACGGACCCAATGGCGACTACCTCGTGATCGGTGGCGGGGCGGCGTTCCTGACCCGCGACAGCGATCCTGACATCGACACCCAGGCCGCGCGCTACAGCGAACGCGGCGACGGGGGCGAGACGGTGGTCACCTATGGCGACACCCGCCTCGCCGTGCTCGACGGGATCGAGGATCTGGCGCTTGACGGGCGGCTGTCGGGCGCACTCGCCCGTGCGGGACTGCCCGCGGACAGCGCGCTCGGCGACGTGCCCCTGGGCGCCACGGCCGATGGTCGGCTGACCCATTTCCTGACCGGGGGCTACGCGGTCGCCCACGGGGAATCCGCCCAGGGATCGGGCGCGGCGCAGGTCACGGCCGACCCCTATCTCGTGCTCTCCGACCGGCCGCAGGATGTCCGGTTCGGCTTTGACGCGGACACCAATGCGGCTGTGGGTGAGATCCGGATGCAGGCGGTGGACGCAGGGGCGGACATCGACGACATCCGCCTCGCCTTCGGCGGCGTCGACGAGACGAGCGCGCTCCTGACCGACGAAAGCTTCGTGGTCACGGAGACCAGGGGGACCGCGGGCGGTCTTTCGGGCACGTCCATCTCGGTGTCCGGGCGCACGGGCAGCGCTGCGGCGGGGGGCGTTCAAACGGCGTTTGCCGGTGGCCTCGCGACGGCCACGATCACCGGCGATGGCGGCATCTTCCCGTCCAACGTCGACACGACGCCCGAGCATCTGAGTTGGGGCTGGTGGGGCGGCCAGTTCAAGTTCGGCGATACGCCCGGCAATGCGACCTATGACGACCGCGAGGAACGCTTCCACCTCGGCGCCTGGGTGTCGGGGGTCGTGTCGACCGTGGCGGAGGTGAACGCGCTGACCGGGACCGCGACCTATGGCGGGCTTGCGGTCGCGAGCGTCAGCGAGACGACGGCAAGCGGCGTCGCCGCCTATGTCGATGGCGGGCGGTTCCAGATGAACTACAATTTCGGCGCCCGCACGGGCACGGCCAGCATCGACGGGATCGCGGGTCAGTCGGTCACGGCCGCCGTCACGCCGCCGGGTACCGCGGACGGGAACCACTTTCAGGGAGCACTGACGGGGTTCGACACCGGGTCTGGTTCCGGCGCGCTGCGCGGGGCGTTCTTCAAGGGTGACGGCGACCCCCGCGCGGCGACGGCGGGCAGCTTCGACTTTCAGGCGGCAACGGCGGGCGGATCGGTCAAGGCTGCCGGCATCTTTGCCGCGGACCGGGTGGACTAGGCCCCGCCGCGACGATGGCCGCCAGGACCCGCCGCGAATTCGCGCGTCTCAGGCGGCGCTTCGGGCTTCTGACCTTTGGGCTCGGCAATGCCGTGATCGGACTTGCTCTGCTCGCGATGGCGCTGTTCCCGGCCCCCGACGACCCGCTAGGCGCGGCGCTCTTCGATCGCTACCAGCGGGCCTCGCCGCGCCCCTATGACCCTGCGCTGCCCGTGCGCGTGGTGGCGATCGACGGCGAGGCTTTGGCCAGATATGGCCAGTGGCCCTGGCCGCGGACCTATCTGGCAGAGCTTCTGGACCGCCTGCTCCTGCTCGGCGCGGCCTCGGTCGCCTTTGACCTGGTCTTTGCCGATCCCGACCGCGCCTCGCCCGAATTTCTCGCGGCACCCAACCCGTTCGGGCCTAACCGCAGCTCCGCCCGCCAGGCGGTCGAGGCGACGCAGAACGACGTGATCTTTGCCCGGCGGATGGCCCAGACCCCCACGGTCATCCCCGCGCTGCCGCTGGCGAGCGGCATCCTGCGCCCGCTGCGGGTGAAATACGGGATGGCGGTCTCCGGCGTCGATCCGCGCCCGGCGCTGCCCGGGATCCAGGCGCTCGAGGTGCCGCTCCTGATCCTGCAGGACAGCGCGTCGGGCATCGGCCTGACCGGGCTGGGGGGTGGGGCGGTGGTGCGCAGCGTGCCCCTGTTCCAGACAGTGGGGGGCGCGATCGCCCCGGCGCTCGCGCTCGAGGCGCTGCGCGTCGCGCTGGGGGTGCGCAGCTACAATCTGCGCAGCGTCGCTGCGACCGCCGACGTGGTGGGCGGCGGCCAGGCGGGGGTGGGCGACGCGCGCATCGGTCCCCTGACCATCCCCCTATCGAGCGACGGCAGCCTGCGCCTGCGCCCCTCGGGCGATGCACCGGGGCGGGTCATCCCGGCCTGGCGGATCCTCGAGGGCGAGGTGCCGGACCCGGCGCTGCGCCCGCTGGTGGCGGGGCAGATCGTGTTCGTCGGGGCGACGGCGCCGGGCCTGCGCTACCTGGTGACCACACCGCTCGGCGCCACGGTGGACGGGGTGCTGATCCATGCCGAGATCGCCGAGCAGATCCTGGCGGGCGTCACCCTGCGCCGTCCCGACTGGGCGATCGGGGCCGAGGCGGCGGCGGTGCTGGTGCTGGGCCTGCTCGGTCTCGTCGTCTTTCCGCGCATGCACCCCATTGCTGGGGCGGCGGTCGCCGCGACGCTCGGCGCCGTCGCACTTGCCGTCTCGTGGATCGCGTTCACCCGGGAAAACGTGCTTGTAAGCCCGATCTATCCCGCCCTCGCGCTCGGCGGGGTCTATCTGACCAGCGCCACGCTTGCCTATCTGCGGGCCAATGCCGAGGGGCGCGCGGTGCGCGGGCAGTTCGAACGCTACGTGACGCCCGAAGTCATCCGCGAGATCCTCGCCTCGCCCACGCTGGAACTGGACCGGGGCGGGGTGCAGCGGGATCTGAGCGTGCTGTTCTGCGACGTCCGCGGCTTTACCACCCTGACCGAGAAGATGGAGGCGCGCACCCTGATCGCCTATCTCAACCGGGTGCTGGGCGGGGTAAGCGAGGCGGTCCTGGGGCGCGGCGGGACGGTGGACAAGTACATGGGCGATTGCGTGATGGCGTTCTGGAACGCGCCGCTGGAAAAGCCCGACCATGCCGCATTGGCCGTGGCGAGCCTGTTTGACATCCGCCGCGCGCAGGACCGGATGAACGCGGCCTTCGAGCAGGAGGGGTTGCCGCCGATCGCGCTCGGGATCGGCCTAAATACCGGCCCCTGCAGCGTCGGTCCGATGGGAAGCGCGCTGCGCCAGGAATACAGCTGCGTCGGCGACCCGGTGAACGTGGCCGCGCGTCTCCAGGACCTGACCAAGGTCTACGGCGTCTGGAACCTGGTGGGGCTGACGACGGTCACCGCCGCACCGGGATGGATCGCGGGCGAGATCGACCGAATCCAGCTTCGCGGCCGCTCGAAGGTCGAGGGGGCGTGGAGCATCCTCTGCGCCGATGGCGCGCGCGAGGCACCGGTGGCACGGGCGCTTGCCGCGGCACTCGGCGCCTTCCACGATGCGAGGGAGCCGGAGGCACGGGCCGCGGCACTCGGCGCCATCCGCGCCGCAGACGTGCCGGGCGTCGTTGCCGAGCGCCTCGCAACGGCGCTCGCGCAACGCGCACCGCCCTGAAACTGTTCCCTTTCGGGACAGCAAACCGTGAAATCGCCCGTTCGGCCGGACTGGCGAGCGGGATAGGGTTCTGCTAACCTGCGGTTGCATTTCCTGTCTCCCCGCTGCGTCCGTGCGAAAGGATGCGCCGTGTCGATGCCCCCCGACCCTGCCGATCTGGCCGATGCCCCCGTTTCGCTCGACCGCGACATCTTCCTGCGGTCGCTCCTGCGCGAACTGGCAGGGGCGCTGGAGCATGTCGTGGGGATCGAGGAGGCGTCGGGGTATATCAGCCTCGTCGGTGCGACCATCGGGCGGCAGATCAATGCCGATTACCGACACGCGCTGCGGCGCCCGCGGTTGGGGCGCGATCAGGTCGCGGCGGTGCTCGTGGACCTCAAGCGCCGGATCGAGGGGGGGTTCTCGATCGTGGCGATCACCGACGAGGTGATCGAGCTGCGCAACACCCGCTGCCCGTTCGGGGACAAGGTGCTCGGTCGCGGGTCGATGTGCATGATGACGTCGAACGTCTTTGGCTTCATCGCGGCCGACAATCTCGGCTATGCCAAGGTGGAGCTGCGCGAGACCATCGCGGCGGGGGCCGCGGAATGCAGGGTGCTGGTGCATCTCCAGCCCTCGGTCACGGCAAGCTTTGCCGAGGGGCGTGAATACCTCGGCACGGCGCAGGACGCCGATTGATGGATTTCGCGGTGGCGGGCAGCTTTGAGGCGGTGGCAAATGCGTTGCCCGATCCGCTCCTGCTCGTGCGCGCGCAGGACGGCGTGATCCTCGATGCCAATGACGCGGCCGCGCGCGGGTTCGGTATGCCGCGTGGTGCGCTGCGCGGTGTCGCGCTTGCGGACCGGGTGGAGGAAGCGCCCGCGCAGATCGCCGCCTACCTGTCGCTCTGCGCCGGTACCGTCACGCCCCTGCCCGGGGCGCTGACGCCGCGCGGATCCCTGGAATCCTGGGCGGCGAATGGCAGCGCCGTTCGCGGCGCGGCGCCGGGGTCGGTGGCCCTGCACCTGACCCCCCAGTCGCATGCGCGGCTGAAGTTCCGCCTGCTTAACGACAAGATCGACGAGCTGACCGCCGAGGTCGAGCGTCGCCGGTCGGCGGAGGCGAAGCTTCTGAAATACACCGAGCGCCTGGCGGCCATCGTCGCGGCGGTCCAGGTCCTCGCGGCCCTCGATACGACGCGCGACGGTGTCCTGGGCGAAATCGTCCGGCTGACCCAGGAGCTCGCTGAGGCGGGTGGTGCATTCTACGCCCGCCTGCGCGGCGACCTGCTGTCGGTGGAGGCGGCGACCGGATCGGCCGCGCCTCTCGTGGGGCGCACGATCGAGCGGGCGGGCAGCGCGGCAGGGGCGGCCCTGGCCACGCACCGGGTCGTGATCTCGCCCGAAATGATGTCGGACCCCGCGCTGGACGATGCGATCCGCCACGACCCGGCGGTCCAGTCCGCCGCCATCTGCCCCGTGTTCGACGAGGATCGGCCGCTGGGCGTACTCGTCGTGCTGTCCCCGCTCCCCGCACGCTTCGCGCAGATCGATACCGAAACCCTCGCGATGTTCGCGCAGAGCGTCGCGGCCACCCTGCGGCGCGGCACGATCGAGGCCCAGCTTCGCCAGTCCCAGCGGCTCGAGGTCGTGGGCCAGATGACCGGCGGGATCGCCCATGACTTCAACAACCTGCTCACCGTCATCCTGGGGAATGCCGAGCTGATGCTCGAGACGGGGTTTGCCGACGCCGAAGAGCTTGTCGCAATGATCCGCGACGCGGCGGGCAAGGGGGCGGAACTGACCGCCCGGCTCCTCGCGTTCTCGCGCAGGCAGGCGCTCGACCCCAAGGTCATCGACGTGAACCGGCAGGTCGCGCGGCTCGACGGGCTCCTGCGCCGGGTCCTGGGCGAGCAGATCGACATCGAGGTGGTGCGTGGCGGCGGGCTGTGGGAGGCGCTGGTGGACCCCGCGCAGCTCGACAGCGCGCTCCTGAACCTCTGCATCAATGCGCGCGACGCGATGCAGGGGGGCGGGCGGCTGACCATCGAGACGGCGAACGCCCATCTCGACCAGGCCTATGCCAACTGGCATGAGGAGGTGCAGCCCGGTCAATACGTGATGATCGCCGTCTCGGACACTGGGACGGGGATGTCGCGGGAGGTCGTGGCGCGGGCGTTCGAGCCGTTCTTCACGACCAAGCCCGCGGGCAAGGGCAGCGGGCTCGGCCTCAGCATGGTCTTCGGCTTCGTCAAGCAGTCGAACGGGCATGTGAAGATCTACTCCGAGCCGGGCCAGGGGACGGTGGTCAAGCTCTACCTTCCCCGCGCCCAGGCGCCGGCCGAGACCGGCGCCGCAGCCGACCCTCCCAGGGCGGCCGAGCCGCGTGGGACCGCCACGATCCTTGCCGTCGAGGATGACGACCTCGTGCGCGCCTATGTCGTCAAGCAGCTCCGGGCGCTCGGCTACACGGTCATCGGCGTGCGCAACGGGGCGGCGGCGCTGGACCATCTGCGAGCGGCACCGGCCATTGACCTGCTGTTCACCGATGTGGTCCTGCCCGGCGGGCTGGGCGGGCGAGAGCTCGCGACGCAGGCCCAGGCGCTGCGGCCCGGTCTGCCGGTGCTCTTCACCTCGGGCTACACCGAGAATGCGATCGTGCATCACGGTCGGCTCGATCCGGGGGTGTTCCTGCTCAACAAACCCTATCGTCGCCAGGAATTGGCAGAGAAGATCGAGATCGTCCTGCAGGCGGCGCGCCGCTAGACCGCGGTCGGCGGCGCCCTGCGCATCCCCCGCGGGGGGCCTGGGTGCCGGACCGGGGGGACGTCGTCCGCGGGCGATCAGGTGGGGCTGTCGCGCCGGACCCTGGCAAAGCCCGCCATGGCCGCATAGCCGCCGACCAGGCGGGCGCGCTCGGCACGGGTCATCACCGTCTCGATATCGGCGAAGCCTGCGGGCGCGCGGCGTTCGACCTCGTCGATCACCCCCTCCGGCCCGCCCTTGCGGTTCTGCCGCACGATGGCGGCGGTGCGGGGCAGGCGCTCTTTCTCGTAGGCCCAGAGCGCGGCGCGGGGATGTTCGGCATGCAGGAGCGCGTCGGCAAGGCAGCGGGCGTCCAGCATCGCCTGGCTCGCGCCGTTCGAGCCCACGGGGTACATCGGATGGGCCGCATCGCCGAGGAGCGTCACGCGGCCGAACGTCCAGCGGGGCAGGGGGTCACGGTCGGCCATGGGATATTCGAAGATCTCCGCCGTCGCGCGCACCAGGCCGGTGACGTCGAAACCGGGAATGCAGAAGCGCGCGGCGTGGGGGATGACGAGCGCGCGCGGGGCACGGCGCGACCAGGTGTCGGGCGGGGGCGGGCTGATCGCCGGATCATGGGTGCGCACGTTCACGACCCAGTTCATCAGCTGCTGGCCGTCCTCGGCGGGTGCGATGGGGTAGAGCACGAGCTTGCCCCCCAACCCGCCGCCGATCGCCATGCTCGCCCCGTCGCGCCAGGGCGACCAGGGGGCAGCACCCCGCCACATCGACACGCCGTTCCAGCTCGGCGCGCCCTCGTCGGGATAGAACGCGCGGCGACCGGCCGAATGGATGCCGTCGGCACAGATCAGGGCGTCGCCGCGCGCCGTCACACCCGCGCCGCCATCGCGGTTATCGGCGAAATGCGCCGTGACGCCGCCCTCGTCCTGCTGGAACGCGGCGAGCCGCAGCCCGGTCCGCACCGCACCGCCGCGGGCGGCCAGCGCGTCATGGAGCAGGCGTTGGAGCCGCCCGCGATGGATCGAGAATTGCGGCACCTCGTGGCCCGCATCGACCCCCCGCGGCTCGTGCCAGACCTCCTGACCCGCGCGGGTGAAGTAGGTGAGGGTGCGCGTGCGCACCCCCACGGCGTCGAGCGCGGGCAGAAGGCCGAGCGCCTCCATCTCGCGGATCGCGTGAGGCAGGACGTTGATGCCCACGCCCACGTCACGGATCGCGGGCGCGCTCTCGAACACCTCGGCCGCGATGCCGCGGGCGTGGAGCATCAGGGCGGTCGCGAGCCCGCCGATCCCACCCCCTGCGATCAGGACTCGCATGGCGCTCACGCCCCCGGCGGCGGCAGGAAGTCCACCTCGTGCCGGGCGGAGATCGCCACGATATCCGCCGGGTTCGCCCCGGGCCCGAGCGCGTGCAGCGCCCAGAAGAGGTCGTAGAGCCTGCGGGTCGGCGCCACCCAAAACAGGCATTTCAGCGTCGTCGCGGTCCGGTTGAAGATGCCGTGCGGGACCCCCATCGGCAGGCGCACGAGATCGCCCGGCTCTGCGACCGCATCGACGCCGTTCAGCGACAGATCGAACCGTCCCTCGAGCACATAGATGAATTCGTCCTGGGTCGGGTGGATATGGGGTGGCACGAACGTGCCGGCGGGCAGTGTCGCGTGCCAGGTCATCGCCTGTGCCGATACCTGTTTTGGCACATAGGTCTGGCCGAGGATGTTCCACGCCACGTTGTCGATGCCGGCATTGGCCGGGGTGACGCCGGGGGTCATCGGGCGCATGCCGGGGGTCGGGGGTCAGACATGGAGAAAGCGCTCCTTCAACGCGGGGTCCGCCTGCAGCGCAGGCGTCGTGCCGGTCCAGACGACGCGGCCCTTTTCCATCACCACATGGCGGTCGGCGAGGCGGGACAGGGCGTCCACATTCTTGTCGATCACGAGAAGCGCCTGCCCCTCGGCCTTCAGCCGCGCGAGGCAGGCCCAGATGTCGGCGCGGATCAGGGGGGCGAGACCCTCGGTCGCCTCGTCGAGCACGAGGATCCGCGGATTGGTCATCAGCGCGCGACCGATGGCGAGCATCTGCTGCTCGCCCCCCGACAGGGCCGTGCCCATGTTGCGCCGCCGCTCGGCCAGCCGGGGAAAGAGCGCGTAGATGCCCGCGAGCGTCCATGGCCCGGGGCGGGCGGTCGCCACCAGGTTCTCCTCGACGCTCAGGGTCGGGAATACTTGGCGGCCCTCGGGGACGAGGCCCAGCCCGGCGGCGGCCAGCACATGCGGCGGGGCGCCGGTCAGGTCGCGGTCGCCGACCCGGACCCGGCCCCCCGTGGGCCGCAGAAGGCCGAAGATCGCGCGCACGGTCGTCGTCTTGCCCATGCCGTTGCGCCCCAGCAGGGTGACCACCTCGCCCGCGGCGATGCCGAGGTCGATCCCGAACAGGACCCGGCTCTTGCCATAGGCGGCCTCCAGCCCCTCGACGCGCAGCATCAGACAGCCTCCTCGCCCAGATAGGCCGCGCGCACGGCCGGGTCGGCCCGGATCGCCGCGGGCGTGCCGGTCGCGATGATGCGGCCGTAGACGAGGACCGAAATCCGGTCTGCGAGTGCGAAGACGGCCTGCATGTCGTGCTCGATCAGCAGGATCGTCACCCGGCGCTTCAGCCGCCCGAGCAGGGCGACCAGTCGCTCGGCCTCCGCCCCGCCGGTGCCTGCCAGCGGCTCGTCGAGCAGCATCAGGCGCGGGCGGGTGGCAAGCGCCAGCGCAAGCTCCAGCTGGCGCTGCTCGCCATGGGACAGGGTCGCGGCCCGCAGATGGGCGCGCTCGGTCAGCCCAACCTCCTCCAGCACGGCCATCGCCGCGTCGTTCAGCCCCGCGTCCCGCGCCACGGGCCGCAGGAAGCGAAAGCTCGACCCCGATCGCGCCTGCACCGCCAGCGCCACGTTGTCGCGCACCGTGAACCCCGGCAGGATCGCGGTGATCTGGAACGACCGCGCGAGCCCGAGCCGCACCCGCGCCGCCATTGGCAGGCGGGTGATGTCCTGGCCCGCGTAATGGACGCGGCCCGCATCGGCCCGGATCAGGCCCGAAAGCTGGGCGACCAGCGTCGTCTTGCCCGCGCCGTTGGGGCCGATGACAGCGTGCAGCGTTCCCTCGGCCACGTCGAGGTCAAGCCCGTCGGTCACGGCGAGTGCGCCGTAGGCTTTCCGCAGGCCCCGCACGGACAGAAGGGCTGTCATCGGCGCAACCGCTCCGCCAGCCCGCCGATGCCCCCCGGGGCAAAGAGCACCACGAGCACCAGGACGGCCCCGAAGGCGAGGCGCCAGTGCTCGGTGAAGACCGCAAGCCATTCCTCGAGCAACAGCGCCACGACCGCCCCGCCGATCGCCCCGGTCAGGGTCCCGATGCCGCCGAGCACCACCATCACGATCAGCTCGCCCGAGCGGTGCCAGTTCATCAGCGCGGGGGACACGAATTCCGCCTGGTTGGCCAGGAGCACCCCCGCGACGGACGTCATCGCGCCCGAGATCACGTAGGCCGTCAGCCGGTAGGCGAAGGGCGCGATCCCCATCGCCTCCATCCGCAGCGCGTTTTCCCGCGTGCCGATCAGAACCCGGCCGAACCGCGAGCCGACGATGGCGCGCGCGAACGCAAAGAGCCCGGCGAGCAGGCCGAGCGAGAGGTAGAAGAGCCAGACATCATCCTCCAGCACCCGGGTCCCGAACAGCGTGGAGCGCTGCGCGAGCGCCGTCCCGTCATCGCCCCCGAGGGTGGAGAGCGAGACGAAGGCAAAGAATGCCATCTGCCCGAAGGCCAGCGTGATCATGATGAAATAGATGCCCCGGGTGCGCAGCGAGATCGCCCCCGTGACGGCGGCGAAGGCAATCGAGACGGCGATCCCCGCCGCCAGATGCGCCCCGATCTCCGTCACCCCCGCCCGCGACAGGATCGCGACGGCATAGGCGCCCAGCCCGAGATAGGCAGCATGGCCGAACGACACCATGGCCCCGAACCCCAGGATGAGGTCGAGGGCGAGCGCCGCGATGGCAAAGGCGACGATGCGCGTGGCGATCACGAGAAAGAACGGATCCCCCAGCTCCACCGCCACCGGGGGCACGAGCGCGAAGGCGGCGAAAAGCGCGAGCGCTGTCCGCATCGCTGCGCGCGTCATCGCGCGGCCCGCCCGAAAATCCCGGCGGGCCGGATCGCGAGCACCAGCGCCATCAGGATGTAGACCAGCATGGGCGCCAGCGTCCGCCCGGTCTGGGACGCCGCCGCAGGCTCCATGACCGCGCGCAGCACGATCGGGCCGAAGCTGCGACCGAGCGTGTCCACCACCCCCACAAGGAGCGCGCCGAGGAACGCCCCGCGCACGGACCCGATCCCCCCGATCACGATGACGACGAAGGTCAGGATCAGCACGCTTTCGCCCATCCCCGTATCGACCGACAGGATCGGGGCCACCAGCGCCCCCGCGAACCCCGCGAGCATGGCGCCGAGCGCAAAGACCAGCGCAAAGAGCCGCTCGACATTCACCCCGAGCGCCGAGAGCATGTCGCGGTTGCTCGCCCCCGCCCGCAGGCGCATGCCGGTGCGGGTGTGCGCGATCAGGGCGTAGAGCGCGAGCCCGGCCAACAGGCCCGCCGCGATGATCACTAGCCGGTAGACCGGGTAGCGGAGCGGCCCGACCAGGGGCACGGACCGCGCCAGCAGCTCTGGCATCTCGACCGCCAGGGGCGAGACGCCCCAGATCATCTTCACCCCCTCGGTCACCATCAGGATCAGGCCGAAGGTCGCGAGCACCTGGTCGAGATGGGGGCGGCTATAGAGCCTTCGGAAGATCAGCGCCTCGAGCGCCAATCCCAGGGCGAGGGCGCCGGCCAGGGCAAGGATCAGCCCGGTGCCGAACCCGCCGGTCAGCGCCGTGAACGTCGCCATCAGGTAGGCGCCGATCATGTAGAGCACGCCGTGGGCGAGGTTGATGAAGTCCATGATCCCGAAGATCAGCGTCAGCCCCGCCGCGATCAGGAACAGGAGCACGCCGAGCTGCAGCCCGTTGAGGAGCTGCAGCAGAAACAGGTTGGTCATCGGCCGTTCCGCCCGCCCTGGCCAGCCCGCGCCTCAGGGCATCTTGCAGTCGGCCGCATAGGTGTCCTGGTAATCCTCGAAGATCGTCTGCACGATCGAGGTCTGGTATTTGCCGTCGTCGCGCCTGATCGCCCTGGTCAGGTAGAAGTTCTGGATCGGGTACTGGTTGGGGCCGAAGGCGAATTCGCCGCGCAGGCTGTCGAAATCCGCAGCCTTCAGGGCGGCGCGCAGGGCGTCCTTGTCCGTGACGTCGCCGCCCGTCGCGGTCACCGCGGAATCGATGAGCCGCGCCGCGTCATAGGCCTGCATGGCATAGGTGCCGGGCACCGCGCCATACGCCGCCTCATAGGCCGCCACGAACGCCCGGCTGGCCGCCACGTCGAGATCGGGCGCCCAGTTGGAACCCGCGAGGAACCCCAGCGCCGCGTCCTGCTGGGCGGGCAGGGTGCTTTCGTCCACCGTGAAGGCGGACAGGAACGGGATGGTGTCGAGCCCGGCCTGGCGGTACTGCTTGACGAGGTTCACGCCCATGCCGCCCGGCATGAAGGTGAAGATCGCATCGGGCTGGACCGCGGCGATCTGGGCCAGCTCGGCCGAAAAAGTCGAGCTGCCCGAGGGGCGTGAACACCTCGCCCGCGATCCCGCCGGTATAGGACCGCTTGAACCCCGCCAGCGCGTCCTTGCCCGCCTGGTAGTTGGGCGCCATCAGGAACACGTTCTGGAACCCCTGTGCCTGGGCATAGGCGCCCATGACCTGGTGGTTCTGGTCGTTCTGGTAGGACGTGACGAAGAAGTTGGGATTGCACTCGGCCCCGGCGAAGTTCGACGTGCCCGCGTTGGGGCTGATCAGGATGGTGCCGCTTTCGGTCACGGGTTTGTGGATCGCGATCAGGATGTTGGAGAAGATCGGGCCCACGACGAAATCGACCCGGTCGCGCTCGACCAGTTCGCGCGCCTTGTTGGCGGCCACATCGGGCTTTTGTTCGTCGTCCACGACGATCAGCTCCACGGGACGTCCACCCAGGGTGCCGCGCTCCTTGAGCGCAAGCTCGAATCCGTTGCGCCCCTGCTGGCCGAGTGCTGCGGCGGGCCCCGAGAGGGTGAAGACGAGCCCGATCTTCAACGTCTCCTGCGCCGCCGCGGCCCCCGCCGCCAGCCCGCCCGCGACCAGCGCCGCGGCGCCGATGACTGACCTCAATGCCATGACCGATCCTTTTCCCGCCCGGATGCGCCAACCCGGGACGACACCCGCCCCCGGCCACGCCCCGCCGCCCCGATGTTTGCGTCGGCTCGGCAACACTGCAAGCCGTTTCGGCGCGGCGCACCTGGTTGCCGGACGCGCAGGGCGCCGATAGCCCCATCAGCCCGGGCTACGACCGGTCCCGCGCGGCCTCGCGCAGAAGCCAGGCCCGGACCTCGGCGGGCCCGTCGCCGCGGTGGGGGGCGATCGTGGGACCCGGTCCGATCTTCACGGCCGTCCCGCCGAGGGCGAGGGCGGCATGCATCGCCTCCTCGTCGGTCGCATCGTCGCCCAGCATCACCGGGCGGCGGCCGGCGAACGGGGGGCGGCGCGCGAGAGTGTCGAGGGCGACCCCCTTGCTTGCCCGGGCGGGCTTGACCTCCACCACCATCTTGCCCGGCTGGACGACCAGCGCGGACCCCGCCGCTGCCGCGGCATGGGCTGCCGCGTGGCAGCCGGCCTCTGCCGCCGGGGCGAGCCGGTAGTGAAGCGCCGCGACAGGCCCCTTCAGCTCCAGCCGCACGCCGGGCCAGGCGGTCATGGCGCGGAGCGGGGCCAGCACCCCGTCCGCCGCGGTCGGGGGCGGCGGACCGGGCCGCTCGCCGGGTGCCAGGATCTCGAGCCCGTGCCCGCCCGCCCGCCACAGACCATCGGGCGTCCGTCGGACCAGATCGCGCAGGTCGCGACCGGAAATGACCGCCACCGCCCCCCCGAGCGCACCGGCCAGGCGCAGGATCGCCCCCGCGGTCGCCGGATCGAGGACCACCGCCTCGGGATCGGGGCCGATCTCGGCTAGGGTGCCGTCGAAATCGAGAAAGAGCGCGTCGCCCTGACCGAGGTGCAGGTCCGCCAGCCTCATGCCGCCCGTGCCGCCGCCGCATCGAGCGCGGCGAGAAAGCTCCGGCGCCAGCGCTCCACGCCATTGGTCCGGATTTCGGCCGAGAGCGCGCGCCAGCGTTCCACCCGCTCCTCGCGCGGCATGTCGAGCGCACGGCGCACCGCCTCGGCCACCGCCGCCTCGTCATGGGGATTGACCAGCAGGGCCGCGTCCATCCTTTCCGCCGCACCGGCGAATTCCGACAGCACCAGCACTCCGGGGTCGCCCTCATGCTGTGCTGCCACGAATTCCTTGGCGACAAGGTTCATCCCGTCGCGGAGCGGAGTGACCAGCCCCGCGCGGGCCAGGCGGTAGAGCCCCGCCAGCGCCTCGCGCGGGTAGCTTCGCGCGATGTAGCGGATCGGGGTCCAGTCGAGGTCCGAGTATTCGGCATTCACCCGGCCCGCGAGCCTGTCGAGCTCCTCGCGCAGGTCGCGGTAGGCGCCGACACCCTCGCGCGACGGTGGCGCGATCTGGAGGAGCGTGACGCGGCTCCGCAGTGCCTCGTTCTCGTCGAGAAGCCGCCCGAAGGCGCGCAGCCGCTGCGGCAGGCCCTTGGAATAATCCATCCGGTCCACGCCGATCACCAACGCCCGGCTTTCTATCAGCCGCCCCAGCCGTCCCGCGGCCTCGCGCGCCATCTGCCCCTCGGCCAGCCGGGCGAACTCCTCGGCGTCGATGCCGATGGGAAAGACGTCGGTCCGCACGACCCGGTCATAGACCCGCATCGCCCCGTCCGCGAGCAGGTCAGCCCCGTGCTGGGCGACCATGTAGCGGCGGAAATTGTCGAGATCGCGCGCGGTCTGAAACCCGATCAGGTCGAATTCCACCATCCCGCGGGCAAGCCGCTGGTGCTGGGGCAGGGCCGCGAACAGTTCGGGCGAGGGAAAGGGGATATGGAGAAAGAACCCCGTCGGCCCCTGCCAGCCATTGTTGCGCAATTCCTGGCCGAGGAGGAGGAAATGGTAGTCATGGACCCAGACGATGTCGTCTCGGCGCAAAAGCTGAAAGAGCAGCCGCCCGAACCGGCGGTTCACCCCCTCGAACGCGACATAGGCGTCGTCGTCGAACTGGGCGAGGTCGATGCGGTAATGAAAGACCGGCCAGAGCGCGCGATTGGCGTAGCCGAGATAGTATCCCTCGTATTCCGCGACCGTCAGATCGGCGAGCGCGAAGTCCACCTCCCCCTCGACCGTCAGGCGAACGCCGCGCGCGTCGCGTTCCAGCGTCTCGCCAGACCAGCCGAACCAAACGCCCCCGCCGCGTTCCGTCAGCGCGTCCCAGAGCGCCACCGCCAGGCCCCCTGCCTTCGGCTCGCCCGGCGTGGCGGTGCGGTTGGACGCGACGATCAGCCGTCCCATCCCGCGGCCCCCCCGCAGGAGGACGATGTTTCACCGGTCATGACTGATCCCCCCGACTGTGGCCGGTAAACGCGAGCCATCGGGGACGGTTCCGCAGGGGCAGGGCACCGGGGCGGGGATGCGGCACCCGCGCCGAGGCGCGTCGGCGGCGCGATCACGTCCAGCGCTGCGGCGACCCGCCCGGGTATCCAGGGCGGCAGGGCGCGCCCGACCCCGCACCCGACCTGCGCCATCGCGGCGGCGTGTCACGCGTTGGGGTGCAGCTTTGCGAGCAGGCCCGCGAGCTGCGCGCGGTCCTCGGCATCCAGCCGGTGCTCGACCAGCTCGGCGAGCAGGCCCGCATAGACGGGCCACATGCGTCGGCGCATCGCCTCGCCCGCCGCCGACAGAACGACCAGCTGGCCCCGTCCGTCACCGTCGCAGGCGCGGCGGGTGATGAGCCCAGCCGTCTCGATCCGGTCCAGAAGGCGCGACGTGCTGTACTGCGCGAGCAGAAGGCGCGCCTTCAGCTCGAACGGGCGAATGCCCTCGGGCCCCGCCTTCTCGATTTCGAGCAGGGCATCATACCAGCTGAGCGGGGGCAGACCCGCCCGCTTCAGCGCGGTTTCGATGCGGTCCAGCACGGCGGTGCTGACCGAGATCAGGCTGGTCCAGGCGGCGATCGTCTCGGGGCTTAGCGATGTCATGGGGGGATCAAAGCACAAAGATGCAGATGCATCAAGATTGACAGGGAGCGCGGCGGGGTCCATATAGATGCATATGCATTCACAAGAGGAGATGCCCACCATGACCCAGGACCGTCTGACCGAGCTTGCCACCTTCGCGCTGCGCGTCGCGCTCGGCCTCATGTTCATCGCCCACAGCCTGCTGCTGAAGCTGGTCGTGTTCACCCTGCCGGGCACGGCGCAGTTCTTCGTCACGATCGGCCTGCCGGGCTGGCTCGCCTATGCCGTCTTCGCCGCCGAGGCCGTGGGCGGCGTGATGCTGGTGCTCGGCATCCACGCGCGCTGGGTGGCGCTCGCGACCGTGCCGATCCTGATCGGCGCGACCTGGGCCCATTGGGGCAATGGCTGGATGTTCGGGTATCCCAATGGCGGCTGGGAATATCCCGCCTACCTGACCGTGCTGGCCGGTGTGCAGGCCCTTCTGGGGGACGGCGCCTACGCCCTGCGCCGGTCGGCGCCGGTCCCGGGCGTCGCGCACGTGGTGCCTGCGCGATGAGCCTGCGCCTCGTCAGCCATGCGCTCTGCCCCTACGTCCAGCGCGCAGTGATCGCGCTGGTCGAAAAGGGGGTGGCGTTCGAGCGCACCGATGTCGATCTGGCGCAGAAGCCCGACTGGTTTCTTGCGGTATCGCCGCTCGGCAAGACGCCGGTCCTGATCGCGGCGGGGGCACCGATCTTCGAATCGGCCGCGATCCTCGAATATCTCGAGGATACCGAACGCCATCCGCTGCATCCCGAGGACCCGCTGGAGCGCGCGCGGCACCGTGGGTGGATCGCCTTCGGCTCGGCCGTGCTGGACGACATCGCCGGACTGTACGGCGCGCCGGACGCCGACGCCTTCGCCGCAAGGACGGCCACCCTGCGGGCGAAGTTCGAGACGCTCGAGCGCGCCCTCGACACCGGCCCCTGGTTCGCCGGGGCGCGCTTCAGCCTGGTGGATGCGGTGTTCGGACCGGTCTTTCGGTATTTCGACACCTTCGACCGGATTGCCGATTTCGGCATCCTGACGGGCCTGCCCAGGCTGGCGCAGTGGCGCGCGGCGCTGTCGCGCAGGCCCTCCGTGGCCGGCGCGGCGTCGGGCGCCTATCCCGACCTGCTGGAGGCGTTCATCCTGCGCAAGGACGCCCATCTCGCACGCCTGCTGCGGCAGGTACGCGATGCGACGGACCGCGCGGCAGCGGGCGGAACGCACCCGCAGTCCTAATCATGGGCCAGCGTGCCGTGCGCGAGCGCCATGTGGTGTGCCTGGTGGTGCATCCCCAGCGTCAGCACCCCGATCAGACCCAGCGCGCCGATCTTTGTCGCGCCGGTCGCATCGGGGGCCGCGACGATCAGGGCGGCACCGGTCGGGGTCGTCTCGGCCGTCAATGTCCACCCGTTCACGCCACCCATGGCGTCGGCATGGGCCCGGGTCATGCGCTGCAGCGCCGCGCGGGTCTGCGGGGTGCCGGTCGCCTCGAAGCGCCAGGTGTTGGCAAGCCGGACCGCCGTGACTTCGGCGCCTATCGTCACCGCGTCCATGTCGATCAGGTGACGGCGCAGGCCCTCAATATCGACACGCGACCAGTCGGTGGCGGGATCGGCATCGAGCAGGGCGACGATCTCTGCGATGGCGGCGAAGGCGGCCTGGCCACCTTCGGTCGCGGCCTGGGGTGCGGCCGACGGCATGTGATGGGCGTCGTTTGCCGCGACGGTTGCAAGCGCCGTGGCGAGGACGAAGGCGGGGGCGAGGGCGAAGGCGAGGCAGGCGGTTCTGGTCATGACGGATACTCCGGTTCCTGATGGCGCATCATTGCCCGGGCGATCCGCGTCGGCATATGATCGCGATCATGTCGCCCGATCTCGACCATGCCCTGGTGGGCCTGCCCTGGACCGAGCGTCGGCTCGACGCCAAGGCCGGTCTTTTCCATCGCGACGACCCGGTGCAATGGATGCACCGGATCGTGACGGGCGAGGTCCGGCTTCTGCGGCGCGACGCGGGCGGGGGGGAGCTCATCCTCCAGCGCGCCGGGGCGGGCGAGGTGGTGGCTGAGCCCTCGCTCTGGTCCGGGCGCTACCATTGCGACGCGGAGGCTGCGACGCCGACGGTCCTGCGCCGCGTCCCGGTCACCGCGATGCGCGACCTCTTGGTGCGCGATGGGGATGCCGCGCGGGCGTGGATGATGCATCTGGGTGCCGCCGCCCAGGCCGCCCGCCTGCGCGCCGAGATCCTGTCGCTGCGCAGGGTCGCCGAGCGGCTCGACGCCTGGCTTTCGATGCAGGGCGCGCCGCTGCCTGAGCCGGGCGCCTGGCGCGGCCTCGCGGCTGAAATCGGCGTGACGCCCGAGGCGCTCTACCGCGAGATCGCGCGGCGGCGCGGCTGACCGGGTCCATCGCCGGGCTGGCGGGCGCGACGGTGTGGTCCGCGAGCGGGGTGATCCCGTGCGATCGGGGGGGACGTCCGCCGACCTGGGCCAGCCGCGCATCGGGGGAGACGACCGGCACCGGGTCCCCGGTCGTCAACCCCGCCGATCCGGCCGGGCGGCGCTCAGCGGCAGGCGGGGGGCGGGCCATCCTCGCGCTCTCGGGCAATGAGCGCCGTCAGGGTGGCGTCGGCGATCTCGCCGACGACGACGGTGCGGCCGACAACCAGCGCCGGGGTGCCCGGAAAGCCGAACAGCCGCGCGAGCCCGCGGCTTTCGGCGATGTCGTGGGCGACCTCCGCGCTGGCCATGTCCGCGCGCATCCGCGCGGCATCGATGCCCGTGCGCGCGGCGATGGTGTCGAGCAAGGCGGGCGTGACGACGAACCCGCCGCGCATCAGGGCCGCGTGAAAGGCGGCGTAGGCGCCCTGTCGCCCTGCGGCGAGGGCAGCGCGCGCCGCGATCTCCGATGCCGGTCCCAGCAGCGGCCATTCCCGCCATGCGACCCGGACCGCGCCGCCGCTTTCGGCCTCGATCGCCGCGAGACGTCGCGTCAGGACCCGGCAATAGGGGCAGGCATAATCCGAGAACGACGCAATCGGGGTGACGCCAGGTGGCATCCCCGGGCCGAACAGGGCGGTGCAGAGATCGGCGCGCAGCACGCTTTCGGGGACCACCGGGCCCGGGGCGACCGGCGCCGACAGGCCCGCCAACGGATCGGCCGCCCCCGAGGTCGCGCCGCCGCGCAAGCGCCGGAACCCGGGCGGGTCGTCGATGGGCGTGAAGTCCAGCGCGCGCGGCCGCAGCCGATTCAGCTGGGGCGCGCCGATCCAAGCCAGCGCTCCTGCGGCGGCCACCGCGCCGAGCAGAAACCGCCGCCGCCGCCGCCGCCCGCGGTCGGGTCCCGCCATCACCCGCCGCCGTCCCGAGCGGTCATCTCGGCCTGATATGTGCGCTGACGCTCGGGCCACGTGCTGCGGATATGGGCGAGAACCGCGCGGATGTCCGCGTCGCTCAGCACGTCGCCGAAGCCCGGCATGGCGCTGCGGTAACCGCCGCCCACGACCGACGCAGGCCCCTCGGCCACGATCCGGAACAGGATCCGGTCGCTGTGATGCCAGGTATGCCCGGTCGCATCGTGGGGGGGCGCGGGCATCAGGCCGTCGGGGCCGGGCGCGGTCCAATCCGGGGCGCCCTGCAGAGCGGCGCCGTGGCAGGACGCGCAGGATTGCGCGTAGACCGCGGCCCCCCTTGCCAGACCCGCGGGCGAATCGGGCGCAGTGGCGCCCTGTGCGGCGAGGAGCCAGAGCACGCCCGCGCCCCCGGTCAGGGCGAGCGCGCCGACCGCCATCCTCATTCGACGGCGAACACGGTCGGCTCGCCCGGACCGATGGCGAAGGTCGTCCACGTCCCATCCTTGTCCCCCGGCATGCCCGGGGTGCCGACCGGCATGCCCGGCAGGCTGATCCCGCGGATGTCGGGACGTTCTGCCAGAAGCCGCTCGATCTGTCCGACGGGCACGTGGCCGCTGACCGCGTAACCGTCGATCATCGTCATGTGGCAGCCCTGAAGGGCCACGGGGATGCCGATCCCTGCGGCGATCTGCGCCAGGTCCGGGGCCTCGCGCACGGTCACGTCGAAACCGCTGGCGCGCAGATGCTCGGCATAGCCATCGCAGCAGCTGCAGCCGGGCGTCTTGATCAGCTCGGCATGCCGGGCCGCGTCATCGGCCTGTGCGCCGACGCGGGCACGGAGGAGAGCGGCCACGGCGAGGGTGGCGGCGAGGCGGGTCATGCGGATGCTCCATGAGGGTGCACGGGGGAAAACATGTCAGGGCGATGTCGACCGAGAGCGGGGTGAACGTCGAGAACACATGGGGCTTCCCGGTATGGGAAGGTCAAGGGTCGGCCTGCGCTGGACCGCAACGCACCCGGTGCGTGTCGGGCCCATGGCGCAAACATCAACCTGCGGCGCCGTGCTCTTCTCCGTCGCGGTGGCCGTCCCTGCGGAGCTTTCC
>JANNOT010000040.1:0-8844 GCA_031399375.1 Paraoceanicella sp. | reverse complement strand
AGGTCAGCGGGCCAGAGATCGAGCGTGTTCCCCGTGATCCCGTCGAACGCCGAGGTCAGCATCCGGATGATCTCGGAGGACTCGTTTGACACGATGGTCCCCCGGGCCTTGTCCCAGAGGACCGGAACCGTGACGCGACCGGACGCCGCGGGGTCCGCCGCCACGTAGACCTCGCGCAGGAACCGCTTGCCCATCAAGCGGTCGCCCGTGCCGCCGCGGGGGTCGGCGACGAAGCTCCAGCCATCGGCGAGCATATCGGGATGCACCTCGTCGAGGCCGATATGCGGGACGAGATCCTTGAGCGTGCGCACGATCACCGTGCGATGCGCCCAGGGGCACGCACGCGAGACATAGAGGTGGTAGCGCCCGCTTTCGGCCGGAAATCCGCCCTGTCCCGAAGGGCCGGGGCTGCCGTCAGGCGTGATCCAGTTGCGATGGCGCGTGCTCGCGCGCTCGAACCGTCCGCCGGTGCTCTGCGTGTCGTACCAGCCAGTGTCCCAGCGGCCTTCGATCAGGTATCCCATGGCGGATCCTCCCCCAACGCAGCTAGGCGCCCGTGCCGGGCGGCGCCAGCCCCGCGGCATTCGGCCAGTCTGTTGCCGCCTGCGAAACGCCCCCGGCCCGTTGCCCCGGTGCGTGGGTTCCGCTACGGTCGCGGCGTGATGGACGGTGCCCCCGACGGTGGGGCCGGCACGGTGTCCAGGGCGTGTGGCCGACCCAGTCCGGGGGCCCCGCCGGGAGCTGTCCGAGGCTGGTGCGGGATCGTCCCGCATCCGGCACCGCCCATGGGACGGGGGCGGATGACCATGCGGATCGCGATCGGGATTTTTGGGACGGTCCTCGCCCTCTGGGCTGAGGGCGCAGTGGCCCATGTCGGGCATTTCGGCGACCTCGCCGGGCATAGCCATTGGATCGCGGTCGGGGCGGTCGGCATCGCGGCCGCCATCGGCATCCTCGGCCTGGCCAAGGGGCGCGCCCGGGGCGACACCACGGCCGCGCCCGCCGCCGCGCCGACGCCCGAGCCAGAGGATGCGGTCCCGGCGGACGGGCGCTGACCATGGCGCGCATCGGGGTGATGGTCTGCGGCCACGGGTCGCGCGACGCGGGTGCGGTGGCGGAGTTTGCGTCGCTGGCGCAGGCCCTGCCCGCCTTCCTGCCGCCCGACTGGCCGGTGGAATACGGCTATCTGGAATTCGCGAACCCGGTCCTGCGCGACGGGCTTGACGCGCTGCGGGCACGGGGCTGCGACCATATCCTCGCCGTGCCGGGGATGCTCTTTGCCGCGATGCACGCGAAAAACGACATCCCCACGGTGCTCAACACCTACGCCCGTCAGCACACCATCACGGTCAGCTACGGGCGCGAGCTTGGCGTGGACCCCAAGATGATCGCCGCGGCAGGAGCCCGGGTGGCCGAGGCCGTGGCGCGGGCGGACCGCGATCTCGGCCCGGTGGCGCTGCACGACACGGCGTTGGTGGTGATCGGGCGCGGGGCCTCGGACCCCGACGCCAATTCCAACGTGGCCAAGATCACCCGCCTGCTGTGGGAGGGGATGGGCTTCGGCTGGGCCGAGACCGGCTATTCGGGCGTGACGTTTCCGCTGGTCGAACCCTGCCTGACCCACGTGGCGCGGCTGGGGTACAAACGAGTGATTGTGTTCCCCTACTTTCTCTTCTCGGGCGTGCTGATCGACCGGATCTACGGCTTCACCGACCGGGTGGCCGTGGCCCATCCCGACATCGCGTTCGTGAAGGCGGGCTATCTCGGCGCGCACCCTTCCGTCCTCGCCACCTTCGCCGAGCGGGTGACGGAGATCCTCGGCGGACAGACCGCGATGAACTGCGCGATGTGCAAGTACCGCACCCAGGTTCTGGGGTTCGAGGCCGAGATGGGCCTCCCCCAGGAAAGCCATCACCACCATGTCGAAGGCCAGGGCGCGAGCGCCCCGGGCGCCAGCGTGGCGACCTGCACGCTTTGCGACACGTTCTGTACCGGCGAATGTCGGCTCGCCGCCGCGGCGACAGAGAACGGGCATGCGCACGGACATGACCATGACCACGGGCAGTCCCACGCCCATGATCACGGGCACGACCACGGGCACGACCACGGGCACGACCATGGGCACGGGCACGGGCACGACCATGGGCACGCTCATTCCCATCCGCACCCCGTCTATCCCCACGCGCATCACCCCCTCGGCCCCGAGAGTGTGAGGCGCAAGTGAGCGCGCCCGATCGGCGGTTCCAGGGCTACCTGATCGTCGACTGGTCGGCGGCCTCGGTCCCCCGGCAGGGGCGCGACAGCATCTGGCTGGGATTGACCCGGCCAGGCGTGGCGCCGCTGCTGGAAAATCCGGCGACGCGGGTGGACGCGGCAGTGCGGATCGCAGACATCCTCGTGTCCGCCACGGCGGCGGGCGAGCGGCTGCTGGTGGGCTGCGATTTCGCCTTCGGCCTGCCCGAGGGGTCGCGGGCCCGGCTCTGCCCCGGCGGGGACTGGGATGCGTGGTGGGACCTGCTGGCCGCCCGCCTGCCCGAGGGGCCGGGCAATGCCAACGGGCGCTTCGATGCGGCGGGGGCGATGAACGCCGCGTTCGGGGACGGGGACGGGGACGGGGACGGGGGTGGGCCGTTCTGGGCCAACGGGCTCGCCCGCGACATCGCGCATCTGCCGCGCCGCCTGCCCGCTGGCTGGGGCACCCGCCTGCCGCCACGCCTGCGGCGGGTCGAGATGGCGGTTCGCGGCGCGCAGGAAGTCTGGAAGCTCGCCGGTGCCGGTGCGGTAGGAAGTCAGGCGCTGACCGGCCTCGCCACGCTCGCCCGGCTCCGGGCCGATCCGCGGCTGGCGGGGACGCTTGCGGTCTGGCCGTTCGAGACAGGCCTCGCCCTGCCGGACCGGGGTCACGTGCTGGCCGAGGTTTTTCCATCGCTCCTCCCGCCCGATCCGCGCGAGGGCGTGCGGGACGCGGGCCAGGTCCGGGCACTGGGCGCAGCCCTCGCCGCGCTCGATGCCCTGGACGCGCTCGCCCCCCTCTTCGCCGGACCGACCGATCCCGCCATCCGGGCGGCGGTGGTGGCGGAGGAAGGATGGATCCTCGGCGCCGGGCACGAACCCGCGCTGCGGGCGGCCCTGGCGGGCACGGCGACCGCCCCCGCCGCCCGCCACGCCACACAGGAGCCATCGGTTGTGGCCGCCGGGTTGGCCGCCCGGGTGGCCCCCGCCGCGAGCGATGACGGCAGGTCCGCCGCTGCGGCGGTTGTCAGCGATGCACCCATCCGCAGTGAGGCCGGGCGCGCCGCGGACCCGTCCGCACGCCCTTGCGGCGGGGCGGGCCGAAGCGAGGCCGAGAGGCGCGGGGCGGAGGGCCCTGCGACAGTCGACGGCGCGGGTCCGCGCCCCGTCCTGCGCTATCTGCGCGATCCGGACGCGATCTATGCCCGGTCCTTCGCCACCCTGCGGTCCGAGGCGCGGCTCGACCGGTTTCCGCCCGACATGGTGGCCCTTGCCGAGCGCGTCATCCATGCCTGCGGCATGATCGAGGTGGCAGACCGGCTGAGCTTTTCGCCCGGCGCGGGCGCGGCGGGGGTGGCGGCGCTCCGCTCCGGGGCGCGCGTGCTCTGCGATTGCGAGATGGTGGCGGCGGGGGTGATCCGCTCGCGGCTGCCGGCGGGCACTGAAATCCTCTCCACCCTCAACGATCCGCGCGTGCCAGGGCTGGCTGCCGCCCTTGGCACCACGCGCTCGGCCGCGGCGGTCGAGCTTTGGGCCGACCGGCTGGACGGGGCGGTGGTGGCGATCGGGAACGCCCCCACCGCGCTCTTCCATCTTCTGGAACGGCTGGACGCGGGTTGGCCCCGCCCGGTGCTGATCCTGGGGTTCCCGGTGGGCTTCGTGGGCGCGGCGGAGAGCAAGGCAGAGCTTGCCCGCGACCCCCGGGGCGCGGCCTTCGTCACCCTGCGCGGGCGGCGCGGCGGCTCGGCGATGGCCGCCGCCGCCGTCAACGCGCTGGCGGGAGCGATGGCGTGACGGGTCCCGTCAACGGCCCCCTCACCGGTCCCGCGACCGGCGTGACGACCGGCGTGACGACCGGCGTGACGACTGGCCCCCCGCCGGGTGCCCCGGTCGCCGGCACCCAACCGCCTGCGGTCGGTGCGCTGGGACCCGCAGGTCCGCCCTGGCTCCACATCGTGGGGATCGGCGAGGAGGGGATGGCGGGCCTGTCCCCCGCGGCCCGCGCGCAGGTCGAGGGCGCGGAGGTCATCATCGGCGGCGAGCGGCATCACCGCCTGTCGGACGCGGTCACGGCCGAGCGGCTCGCGTGGCCCTCGCCCTTCGACGCGATGATCGCGGCGATCCGGGCGCAGCGGGGGCGGCGGGTCGTCGTGCTGGTCACGGGGGACCCGCTCTGGTTCTCGGTCGGCGCGCGGATCCTCAGGGGGATCCCGGCGGCGGAGGTGGTGATCCACCCGCAGCTGTCGGCCTTTCAGCTCGCCGCCGCCCGGATGGGCTGGTCGCTGGCCGATGTCGAGACGCTGACGGCCCATGGGCGGCCGGTCGAGGGGCTGATCCCCGCCATCGCTCCGGGCGCGCGGCTCCTGGTCCTGACGACGGGCGCAGACACGCCGGCGGCGGTCGCGGCGCTGCTGACCGCTCGCGGCTATGGCGAAAGCCGCCTGAGCGTCCTGGCCGCCATGGGCGGACCGGGCGAGGTGCGGATCGACGGCCGCGCGGCGGGCTGGTCGGCGGCGTGCCCCGCCTTTACCACGCTCGCGGTGGACTGCGTGGCGGGCAAGGGCGCCGTCGTGCACCCGCGCACCGGTCTGCCCGACGACGCGTTCGTCCATGACGGCACGATGACCAAGCGCGAGGTGCGCGCGGCGACCCTCGCCCGGCTGGTGCCGCTGCGCGGTGCGCTGCTTTGGGACGTGGGTGCGGGGGCGGGGTCGGTCGGCATCGAATGGATGCGGGCGGCCCCGGATGCGCTCGCCATCGCGATCGAGCCCCGCGCGGACCGCCGGGCGATGGCCGCGGCCAATGCGACGGCGCTGGGTGCGCCGCGGCTGCGGCTGGTCGAGGGGACCGCGCCGGATGCGCTCACGGGCCTGCCCGCCCCCGATGCGGTGTTTTTCGGCGGCGGGCTGTCGGAGGCGGCGGTGGGTCTCGCCTGGGACGCGCTCCGCCCCCACGGGCGGCTGGTCGCCAACGCGGTGACGGCCGAAAGCGCCGCCCTTCTCCTGGTGCTGCGCGCGCGCTACGGCGGGGACCTGGTCCGCATCGCGGTGGACCGGGCCGAACCGCTCGGCCCCCAGACCGGGTTCCGCCCGCTGATGGCGGTCACCCAATGGGCGGCGGTGAAGCGGTGAGCGGGCCGGGCACCCTCTGGGGCGTGGGCGTCGGGCCGGGCGATCCCGACCTGATGACCCTGCGCGCGCATCGGCTGATCGCGGCGGCGGCGGTCGTCGCCTATCCTGCACCGCTCGGCGGCGCGAGCTTCGCGCGGTCCATCGCCGCGGGGGCGATCCGGGCCGATGCCGTGGAGATCCCCATCGAAATTCCGATGGAGACGGCGCGCTTTCCCGCCCAGGCGGTCTATGACCGGGCGGCGGCGGCCATCGGCGACCATCTGGGCGCGGGCCGCGACGTGGTCGTGCTCTGCGAAGGGGACCCGTTCTTCTACGGCTCGTACATGTACCTCCATGCCCGCCTGTCGGGGCGGTATCCGGCGCGGGTCGTGCCGGGCGTCACGTCGCTGACCGCCTGTGCCGCGGCGTGGGGGCGCCCGCTGTCGTCGCGCAACGGCATCCTGACAATCCTTCCCGCGCCGCTCGAGGCGGCGGCGCTCTCGGCCGGGATCGCCGCGGCCGAGGCGGTCGCGATCCTGAAGGTCGGGCGCCACCTGCCCAAGGTGCGCGCGGTGCTGGATGCGCTCGGCCTGATCGACCGGGCGGGCTATGTGGAGCGGGCGAGCCTGCCGGTCGAGCGCGTGCTGCCGCTGGCGGACGCGCCGGCCGAGGCGCCCTATTTCTCGATGATCCTCGTGACCAAGGATGCCGACCCATGGCTGACGTGATCCCCGCGATCCTCGCCCTGACCCCGGGGGGGGCGGTGCTCGGCGCGCGCATCGCCGCAGCATTGGGCGGGACGCTGCACGGCCGGGCCGGGCGGGTGGATGCGCCGGTGTGCTTCGCGAAGGCCCCCGACCATATCCGCGACCTCTTTGCCGCAGGTGTGCCGGTGATCGGGGTCTGTGCCGCAGGGATCCTGATCCGGGCGGTGGCCCCGCTGCTGGCCGACAAGCGCGACGAGCCGCCGGTGATCGCGGTGGCCGAGGATGGATCGGCGGTCATCCCGCTGCTGGGCGGGCACCGCGGGGCCAACGCGCTGGCGGCGCGCATCGGGGCGGTTCTGGGCGTGCGCCCGGCGGTGACGACGGCGGGTGAACTCGCGCTGGGGCTGGCGCTCGACGCCCCGCCCGCGGGCTGGCGGCTGGCCAATCCGGAGCACGCGGCCTCGGCGATGGCTGACGCGCTGGCGGGCGACGGGCTGGTGGGTGGGGGGCTGGTGGGCGCTGGACCCTGGCCGGACCTGGCGATGCCGGGCGGCCCGCGCCCCTGGACGCTCTGCACCACCACCGCGCCCCATGCGGGGGCGCGCACGCTGGTCTACCACCCGCAGATCTTCACCCTCGGCCTCGGCGCGTCGCGCGGCTGCCCGGAGGGCGAGCTTGCGGTGCTTGTCGATGCGGCGCTGGCCGAGGCCGGGGTGGCGCCGGGGGCCGTTGCGGCGGTGGGCACGCTCGACCTCAAGGCCGACGAGGGCGCGATCCTCGCCGCCGCAGACCGGCTCGGGGTGCCGTTGCGGCTCTTTTCCGCCGACCGGCTCGCGGCCGAGGGACCGCGGATCGCCAGCCCGTCGGCGATCGTGGCAGCCGAGGTGGGGACGCCCTCGGTCGCCGAGGCGGCAGCGCTGGCGCTCGCCGGGCCGGACGGGGCGCTGGTGGTGGCCAAGCGCAAGTCCGCCCATGGCACCGTGGCGCTCGCCCGTGCGCCAGCGCCGGTGACCGAGTTTGCCGGGCGCCCGCGCGGACAGGTCGCCCTGGTCGGGATCGGACCCGGCCAGGCCGCATGGCGGACGCCGGAGGCGTCGCGGCTGATCGTGCAGGCCGACCTGCTGGTGGGCTACGGGCTCTACATCGACCTCCTTGGTCCGCTCGCCCGGGGCAAGGCGCGCGCGGACTTCCCGCTCGGCGGCGAGGAGGCGCGCTGCCGCCACGCGCTGGAGGCGGCGGGCGAGGGCGCATCCGTCGCGCTCGTCTGCTCGGGCGATGCGGGGATCTACGCCATGGGGGCGCTGGTCTACGAACTGCTCGACCGGGCGGATAGCCGCCTGTCGGATGCCGCCCGCCGGGTCGGGGTGATCAGCGCGCCGGGGATATCGGCGCTCCAGGCCGCGGCGGCCCGGGTGGGCGCGCCGCTCGGCCATGATTTCTGCGCCATCTCGCTCTCCGACCTCCTGACCCCGCGGGTGGAGATCCTGCGCCGGCTGCGCGCGGCGGCCGAGGGGGATTTCGTCATCGCCCTCTACAACCCCGTGAGCCGGACCCGCCGGACCCTGCTGGAGGAGGCGCGGGCGATCCTCGCGGCGCACCGCCCGCCCGACACGCCGGTGATCCTCGCGGCCTCGCTTGGGCGGGCGGAGGAGCGCATCCTGCACCGCACCCTCGCCACCCTGCGCGTGGATGAGGTGGACATGCTCACGCTCGTGCTGATCGGCAGCAGCCAGACCCGGGCCATCGCCCGCGGTGACGGCACGGTCGTCTACACCCCGCGCGGCTACGCGCACAAGCTGGCGGAGGCGCCCATATGAGGGTCCGGCCATGACGGTCCATTTCATCGGCGCGGGGCCGGGCGATCCGGACCTGATCACGGTGCGCGGCGCCCGGCTGATCGCGGCCTGCCCGGTGTGCCTCTATGCCGGATCGCTGGTCCCGGCCGCGGTCGTGGCGGGTGCGCCGCCCGGGGCACGGGTCCTCGACACCGCATCGATGACGCTGGAGGAGACCCATGCGGAGATCCGCGCGGCCCATGCGGCGGGGCACGACGTCGCGCGGGTGCATTCGGGGGACCCCTCGCTCTACGGCGCCATCGCCGAGCAGATCCGCCTGCTGCGCGCCGACGCGGTCCCCTATGCCATCACCCCGGGCGTCCCCGCCTATGCCGCCGCTGCGGCGGCGATGGGGCAGGAGCTGACGATCCCCGGGCGCGCGCAATCCATCGTGCTGACCCGCTATGGGGCGAAATCGACCGCCATGCCCCCGCGCGAGACGCTCGAGACCTTTGCGCTCAGCGGCGCGACCCTGGCCATCCATCTCGGCATCCGCCACCTGCGCGAGATTTCGGCGGCCCTTATCCCCCATTACGGCGCGGATGCGGCGGTCGTGATCGCCTACCGCGTCGGCTGGCCGGACCAGGCGATCCTGCGCGGCACGCTGTCGACGATCCAGGCGCAGGTGCGTGCGGCCAGGATCACCCGGACGGCGCTGATCTTCGTCGGACCCGCGCTGGAGGACGACGCGGGTTTCCCAGACAGCGCGCTCTACGACCCCGACCGTCCCCATGTGCTGCGGCCGCAGCGGCGGACGGGGTAAGCGGCCTCGTCGCCGAACAGCCCCAGAGAGCCCGCCCTGCGATGCGATGGAACGTGGCATGGTCCGTCAACGTTCTACATCCAATGTCTGTGATGACGTCGGTGGACACGGTTGCGTCACAAGCCGGTGACCGTCCACGGCAATGCTGGTGAGACGCCCCACTTTATGCCCAAGACTGTGACCAACCGCTATTGATG
>JANNOT010000465.1:0-3308 GCA_031399375.1 Paraoceanicella sp. | reverse complement strand
GTCGATCTGGCGCGGGCGGGCCATCGCCTCGGTCACCGCCGACTTGGTGATGGCGTTGAACACGACCCGCTCGACCGCGGTCGATTTCTTGACCGCCCTGCGCTTCTGCAGCGCCTCGAGCAGGTGCCAGGAGATTGCCTCGCCCTCGCGGTCGGGGTCGGTGGCGAGGATGAGCTTGTCGTCGCCCTCCAGCGCCTCGGCGATGGCGCGCAGGTGCTTCTGGCTCTCGGGCGCGACCTCCCACTTCATCTCGAAGCCGTTCTCGGGGTCGACCGAGCCGTCCTTTTCGATCAGGTCGCGGACGTGGCCGTAGGAGGCGAGCACGCGGTAGCCCGCGCCCAGATATCCGTTGATCGTCTTGGCCTTGGCCGGAGATTCGACGACGACGACGACGGCCATCCGTGCACCTCATGCTCTGCGGCGCGGGACCATGGCGGCGGGCGGGGATGCTTGTCAACGGGCTTTGGCCGCGCGCATAGGTGGGATGTGCAACCATGCCGCGCCAGTGCTAACCTTATAATCTCTATAAACTGGGGAGACTGAAATGCCCGACCATCCCAAGAGTTTCGGCTTCGATACGCTCCAGATCCATGCTGGCGCAAAGCCCGATCCGGCAACCGGCGCACGCCAGACGCCGATATACCAGACCACCGCCTACGTGTTCCGCGATGCCGATCATGCCGCCGCGCTCTTCAACCTGCAGGAGGTGGGGTTCATCTATTCCCGCCTGACAAACCCGACCGTCGCCGCCCTGCAGGAGCGGGTCGCGGCGCTGGAGGGGGGCGTGGGTGCCGTCGCCACGTCGTCGGGCCACGCGGCGCAGATCATGGCGCTCTTCCCGCTCATGGGACCCGGGGACAACATCGTATCGTCCAACCGCCTCTACGGCGGCACGGTGACCCAGTTCACCCACACCATCAAGCGCTTCGGGTGGGAGGCCCGGTTCGTCGATACCGAGGACCTCGCCGCTGTCGAGGCCGCCTGCGACGGGCGGACCAAGGCGATCTTCTGCGAATCCATCTGCAACCCGGGCGGGTATGTCACCGACATCCCCGCCATTGCCGCCATTGCGGACCGGGTCGGCGTGCCGTTGATCGTGGACAACACCACCGCCTCGCCGTTCCTGTGCCGGCCCATCGAGCATGGGGCCACCATCGTGGTCCATTCGACGACCAAGTATCTGTCGGGCAACGGGACGGCCATGGGGGGAATGATCGTCGATTCAGGCAAGTTCGACTGGTCGGCCTCCGACCGCTTCCCCAGCCTGTCCAGGCCCGAGCCCGCGTATCACGGGCTGGTGTTCCACGAGACGTTCGGCCCGCTCGCCTACATCCTGCACGGCCATGCGGTGGGTCTGCGCGATCTCGGCCCCTGCCAGGCCCCGCAGAACGCGTTCCTGACCCTTCTGGGGATCGAGACCCTCAGCCTCAGGATGGAAAAGCATGTGGCCAATGCCGAGATCGTGGCCGAATGGCTGGAGCGTGACCCCCGGGTCAGCCACGTCACCTATGCGGGCCTGCCATCGTCGCCCTGGCACAGGCGGGCAAAGATGCTCTATCCCAACGGCGCGGGCGCGCTCTTTACCTTTGGCGTCAAGGGCGGATACGAGAGCTGCGTGCGGCTGGTCGATGCGGTCGAGATCTTCAGCCATGTGGCCAATCTCGGCGATACCCGGTCGCTCATCATCCATTCGGCATCGACCACGCACCGGCAGCTCACGGTCGAACAGCAGCGCGCGGCGGGTGCGGCACCCGTGGTGGTGCGCCTCTCGATCGGGACCGAGGATCCCAACGACCTGATCGCGGATCTCGACCAGGCGCTGGAAAAGGCGGTGGCGACGGTTCCGGCCTGATCTCAGCGGATCTCGTAGACCAGCGAGACCTGGGCGTTCACCCCGGTCTCGCCCCCCGCGACGGGTACGGGCGACGCCGCCGCCTCGGCCCGCATGGCAGCGCCGGGCATCGGCATGTAGCCACCCCCCTCCGAGATCGAGAGGATCGGCCCGAGCGTGACCCCCGCTGCCTCGGCATAAAGCCGGGCGCGCGCCACCGCGTCGGTCACCGCCGCCCGGCGCGCGGCATCGAGCAGGGGGCGCGGGTCCGACAGCCCGAACTCGATCCCGTTGATCTGGTTCGCCCCCTCGCGCGTCAGGGTGTCGAGCAGCGCGCCGAGCCGGGGGAGGTCGCGCAGGCGCACGGTGACGAGGTTGTAGACCTGGTACCCGTCGATCCCAGGCTGGGATCCCGAACCGCTCGTGTCGCGCCACATCGGGCTGAGCGAGAACTGGCTGGTCTGCACGTCGCGATCCGCGACGCCCTCGGCCCGGATCAGATCCAGCACCCCCTGCATCGCGGCCGAGTTGGCGGCCAGCGCGTCGCCCGCGCGGCGGGCGGTCGAGGTGACGCCGACACTGACGGTCGCCATGTCGGGCGCGGCCGCCGCCTCGCCTGCCCCGCTGACCTGAAGGGTGCGGGGAGCCGGGGGCGCGGGCTGCGCCGAGGCGGGGGGCGCGAGCATGAGGCCAAGAGCGAGGAGGAGCGGCAGGCGCATGGGCGGGGTCCTTCGGCCGGGTGGCGAGTCGCGGTCCAGAATACTGGACTTGGCCCCCGCCGCCTGTATCATCGACTTGAAATGCCGGATAATTCCGCAGGCAGACCCAGGGACGAGTGAACCGTGCGCCTTCTCCGCCGCCTTCTGGCCGTGCTGATCCTGTCGGTCCCCGCCGCGACCCCCGCCGCCGTGGTGGACGGAGAGGCCGAGATGCGCCCAGCACCCGTCGGGATGGTCGTGGCGAATGTCCGCGAAAGCCCGCTGCCGCCCGTGCGGCCGGGCGGGACGCGGCGTGTCACCGCAGCCGATGCCGCCGCGCCCCCCGTGGCCACGGCCACGCAGGCCGGACCGGTCGTGCCCCGACCCCGCCCGCGGCCGGCAGCGGCCCCCGTCCCCGCCACCCCGCCCACAACGCTGACCGCAACCGCGCCGCAGGTCCTGCCCACCGTGCCTGATGCCGCCGTCCCCGATGCCGCCAGCCCGGACGCCGCCGGGCCCGCGACCGCCCGGGCCCCCGCGCGGGCCGAGCGTCCACGGGCCCGCCCCGCCAGCCTGGTCGCATCGGCCGAGGCGGAGGCGGCGCTCCCCCCCACCCGATATGCGGTCGCGCGGGCCGAGCCGCCGAGATCGCGCCCCGGGCGCAGGGCCGCAGCACCGGACGTCACGCTCGCGACCGCCCCGGTTGCGTTCGAGCCGGTCGCCACCTCGCTCGCCCCCATCACGCGCGAGGAGGAGGAGGAGATCTCCGTCGAGATCCC
>JANNOT010000457.1:0-5888 GCA_031399375.1 Paraoceanicella sp. | reverse complement strand
CCCGACGGCTTGGTCAGCCCGCGCTCGAACACCCGCGCCATGCGGGCGCGCGCCTCGGGGTCCTTCAGCTCGGAATTCTGCGGGTCCACGTTGTCGGGCAGCATCGCTTCCTTCAGAAGCCATTCGCCCGGATCCTCGTAGGCGGGCACGACCATCTCGTCGGCGATGCCAAGTTCGCCCGCGATGCCCGTCATCAGCGCCTCGGCCTCGGCGGCGCCCACGCCCGTCTCGGCCCCCTCCTCGGCGATCAGCTCGGGGTTCTGCCAGATCGGCTTGCCGTCGCGGCGCCAGTAGAGCGAAAAGGTCCAGCGCGGCAGCGTCTCGCCCGGGTACCACTTGCCCTGGCCGTAATGCAGGAACCCGCCCGGGGCAAAGCGGCGGCGCAGGCGGCGGATGAGCGTGTCGGCGAGCGTCCGCTTGGTCGGGCCCACCGCGGCGGTGTTCCATTCGCCGCTCTCGAAATCATCGATCGAGACAAAGGTCGGCTCGCCGCCCATGGTCAGCCGCACGTCCCCGCGGGCGAGCCGGTCGTCGACCGCCCGGCCGAGCGCGTTCACCGCGTCCCAGGCCGCGTCCGAATAGGGCTTGGTGATGCGCGGATGCTCGGCGACCCGGGTCACGCGCATGTCGAAGGCGAAGTCGACATTGGCCGACGATGCGACGCCGCTGATGGGTGCGGCGTTGCGGTAATGGGGGGTGGCGGCCAGAGGGATGTGGCTTTCCCCGGTCAGAAGACCGCTGGTGGCGTCAAGCCCGACCCAGCCCGCGCCGGGCAGGTAGACCTCGGCCCAGGCATGCAGGTCGGTGAAATCGACCTCGGTCCCCGAGGGTCCGTCGAGCGCCTTCAGGTCCGGCTTCAGCTGGATCAGGTAGCCCGAGACGAAGCGCGCCGCGAAGCCGAGATGGCGGAGCACCTGCACGAGCAGCCAGGCGCTGTCGCGGCACGAGCCCTTCGCCAGCTCCAGCGTCTGGTCGGGCGTCTGCACCCCTGGCTCCAGCCGGATGATGTAACCCACGCTTTGGGCCACGAGCGCGTTCAGCGCCACGATCTTGTCGATCGTGCGCAGCGGGGTCCGGTCAATCCCGGCCACGAAGGCGTCGAGCCGCGGCCCCCCCTCGTCGGGCGTGCGGTAGATCGACAGGTCCTGGGCCAGGTCGGGGCCGTAGTCAAACGGCCAGGTCTCACCCGTCTCCTCGACGAAGAAGTCGAAGGGGTTGTAGACCGTCATGTCCGCGACCAGGTCCACCTCGATCTTCAGCTCCCGCACCGGTTCGGGAAAGACGAAGCGCGCGAGGTAGTTGCCGTAGGGATCCTGCTGGAGATTGGCGAAATGCCCGGATGGCGACACCTTGAGCGAATAGCTCAGCACCTGGGTCTTGGACTGCGGCGCGGGACGCAGCCGGATCACCTGCGGGCCGAGCGTCACCGGCCGGTCATAGCGGTAATGCGTCAGATGGTAGAGGCTGGCTTTGATGGACATCGGACCCCGGACGCTCGATTTTTCTTTGGAGCATTCCACAGGACCGACCGGGGCGCCATAGTCTTTCGCAGTGCAGCAGCGCCCGCATCGGGGCCTCAGGCCGCCAGAAATCGCGCAGCGCGGGTGCGCTCGTCCGCGCACACCTCATGGGCGCGGTCGGGATAGATCACCAGATCGACAGCCGCCCCGCGGGCGGTCAGCGCCGCCGCGGTTTCGCGCGTGCGCGCCACGGGGATCCAGTCATCGACGTCGGACCCGGTCAGAAGGACCGGCGTGCCCGCCAGATCACCGGGCGGCCAGACCGTGCCGGGCGGCCCGATCAGCCCGCCGGTGAAGATCAGCGCCCCGCCGTAACGCCCCGGACGGCGCACCAGCATCTGGGCCGCAAGGCAGGCGCCCTGCGAGAACCCCGCGAGCACGAGCCGGTCGTGCGGCAGGCCCGACACGAGGTCCTCGAGCCGGGCGAGCGCCTCGCTCAGCCAGGGCTCGTTGGCCTCGGGCGGGTCCATGAACCGCCCGGGATACCAACTGCCCCCGGGCGCGTCGGGGCAGAGAAACCGCACATCCGGTGCGCCGAGGCCCCCGGCGAGGGTTGCCATCTCGGCCGCGTCCCGCCCCCGGCCATGGATCATCAGGCAGGTCAGCCGCGCGTCGCGCGGCCCGAGGAGGATCACCCGCTACACCGCGCGCTGCGGCACGCGGATCGGCTCCAGCGGGGCCACGATCTCGGCCCGCCGGTCCTCGAACCAGGGCGGCAGCAGAAGCGTCTCGCCCAGACGTTCGCTCGGCTCGTCGATGGCGAACCCGATGTCACAGGTCGCGATCTCGCACAGGATGCCGCCTGGGCTGCGGACATAGATCGAATGGAAGTAGTTGCGGTCCTTGATCTCGGACACATCGGTATAGCCGAGCCCCTCCAGATGCAGCTTCAGCGCCATCTGCTCGACCTCGGTCGGGACGGCGAGGGCGACATGGTGGACAAGCCCCTGGGCGAAGGTCCAGCTTCCCTGGCGCAGGTCGGGCGTGTGGAAAAGGTCGATGGTGCGCTGCGCCCCGCCCTCGCCGATGCGATAGCGGTGATGGGCGCCGTCCTCGCCAAGCTTCTCAAGCCCCAGCCCCTCGGTGAGGAAGCGGTGCTGCTCCTCGGTTTCGCGCACCGCCATGGTGACCGAATGAAACCCCCGCACGGCCATGTCGGCCTTGATCTGGTCGGTGGTCCAGCCCACGGTGCGGTCCGCTTCGTCCTCGATCATCTCGAAACCCAGACCGGCCGGATGGGTGAAGCCGAGCGTGCGCTGCCCGAACCGCTCGCCCTCTGGCCCCGGTTCCAGGCCGTGGCGGCGCAGGTGCTCGTTCCAGAACGGGATCGAACCCTTGGGTACCGAATAGGCGGTGGCGGCGACCTGCCCCGACCCCCGCCGCCCGGTCAGCCCAGCCTGGGCGAACGGAAACGTGGTCATCACGGTCCCGATCTCTGCCCCCGCATTGGCGTAGTAGAGGTGATAGATCGGCGCCGTTCCGTCGAAAAGGACGGTCTGCTTGATCATCCGCTGACCGATGACCTGGGTGAAGAAGTCGATATCCTCCTGCGCCGTCGCCACCCCGCTGGTGACGTGGTGCAGGCCGGTGACGCGGGCTGCCATGGCGTATCCCTCCCTGTTCGGTCCGTTGTTATGCGTGTAGTCCGCGCTTCGGCCATGTGGCTGGCACGTTGCGGGCCTCCGTGCCGACATCGCGGCGCGCTGGAGCGGGTGGTGGATCCCTCCTCACCCCGGCCGAAGGGCAGTTCCGCGGCGGCGGTCCTGCCGTTCGCTCAGGCGCGCGACAGCACGAAGTCGTAGGATGTCGCCCAGTAGGGCATCCCGAAGCCCGCCTCTGCCACCTTCGCCGCGTCGGTCACGTGGGTGAAATCCACGATCAGGCTTTCCTTCACCCCGAACACCGCGTCCGAGCCCAGATAGGGGCAATCGGGCGTGAAGATATGGGTGGTGATCGGCGCAAACCCGTCGGCGCCGACGATGAAGTGGATATGGGCGGGCCGGTTGGGGTGCCGCCCCATGGCGCGGACGAGCTGGCCCACCGGCCCGTCATCGGGGATCGGGTAATGGTGCGGCTTCACCGACTTGAACCAGTAGCGCCCGTCCTCGCCCGTCTGGAACACGCCGCGCAGGTTGTGGTCGGGCTGCACGCCCTTCTGCTGCACGTCGTAGAACCCCTCGTCATTGGCCTGCCAGACATCGAGCAGTGCCCCCGCAACGGGGTTCCCGTCCACGTCCGTCACGCGGCCCGACACGATCAGGGGCTCGCCCTTGCCGTCGAGGCAGATGTTGGCCCCCATGGGGTAGCGCGGCGCGTCCGAGACGTAGAAGGGGCCGAGGACGGTCGTCTCGGTCGCGCCCGAAGGCTTGCGGTTGTTGATCGTCTCGACCAGCATCGATACGCCAAGCACATCCGACAAGAGGATCCACTCCTGTCGCCACTCGTTGCAGATCTGCCCCGTCCGGGTCAGGAACCCGATCGTGGCCATCCATTCGGCATTGGTCGGCTCGACCTCCTTGACGAAGGCGTGCAGGTGCCGGATCGCCGCCGACATCACCTCGTGCAGCCGGGGATCGACCTGGGCCGGGTCCATGCGCGAGATCACCGCCTCCTCGGACTTCTCCTCGGAAAAATAGACGGCCTTGGGCTCGGTATCCTTCATGTTGGGTCCTCCCTGGGATGACGCGCGCGCCCCCGGGGGGGCGGCGCCGGGGTCATTGGGCGGCGAGGGCGGCCGCCTGCGCCGACCGGCCGAGGATCCGATCCATGGCGGCCCCGAGCCGTGCGGTGGCATCGGCAATGGCCGCTTTCTGCCGCCAGGCCACGACCATGTCGGGGCGGACCAGCAGGCAGCCGTCCTCGTCGATCTCACGCCGGTCGGGCCATTCGCCGAAGATATCGACGGCATCGCGCCCCGGACCGATCACGACCGTGCGCAGCGGAATGCCGGTACGCGCGGTGAACGCCTGCGCTGCCTCCACCCAGCCCTCGCCGCCGATCCCGGTGAACAGGGTGAACTGCCCCCGCCCCGCCATGTCGAGGGTGGAGAGCTGACGGTGGTTCGCCTCGAGCCAGACATGGGGCAGATGCGCGCCGGGGCGCGTGGTGGGCTGGTAGTAGAGCTCGCGGTCGCGGCAGAACATCTCCTCCGCCGCGCCCTCCTCGGCGATCACGGCCTCGGAGGTGTAGCGCTGGTTCAGTTCCACCCCGTGGCAGTTGAATTCGTAGGATTTGCGCAGGATCGCCTGGCGCAGCGCCTCGCGCTGGTCCTTGGCCGCCGGGGTCGCCGCCTTGCGCGCCTCCATGTTCGCCTTCATCACCTCGGGGTCCCGGGTCGAGAGCAGCCCGAGCGCGTCGAAGATCGGCCCGAACTCCTCGATGGACTTGTTCGCGCGGTTCACGATCTGGTCGGCCACAGGCGAGCGCTCGGTGTGGTAGGTGGCCAGCAGGGACGGGTCCGCCTGCCCCTTCAGCACCATGGCGAGCTTCCAGGCAAGGTTGTAGCTGTCCTGAATGGATGTATTGGACCCCAGCCCGTTCGACGGCGGGTGCCGGTGCACCGCATCGCCCGCGCAGAACACCCGGCCGCGGGAGTTTTCCAGCGCCCAGCAATGGTTGACGGTCCAGACCGAGGTGGACTCGATCTTCACGTCGAGGGTCTGGTCGCCCACCAGGTTGCGCACGATGCCGATCGCCATGTCGTCGCTGACCTCGGGCGCGCCCTCGTTGATGTCATAGCCCCAGATCAGCAGCCACTTGTTCCAGGGCCGGACCATGCGCACCACGCCCATGCCGATCCCGCCGACATTGGCCCCGGGCTGGAGAATCCAGTAGAGGACGGATGGCCGGTGCGCGACATAGCGGCTGAGATCGACCTCGCAGACGATGTTCATCGATCCCGCGACACCCATCTTGCCGGCAAAGGGCAGGCCGATATCCTCGGCGACCTTGGACCTGCCACCATCGGCGCCGATCATGTACTTCGCCCGGATCTGGTAGTCCTGCCCCGTCAGGTAGTCGTGGACTGTCACCGTCACCCCGTCCGCGTCCTGCACCAGGCTGCGGTACTCGGTATCGAACCGCAGGCGCGCCCCGGCGCGTCCGGCGGCATTGGCAAGGATCGGCTCCATGTAGTTCTGCGGGATGTCGCAGATCCGCGTCGGGCTCGCCTCGTCATAGTCCGCACGGCGCCGCGGGTGGGTGCCCCAGGTCTGGAGGCGGCCCAGTTCCTCGCCCGCGAGGCTTTCGCAGAACACGTTGTTGCCCATCAGGTCCTGGGGGACGGCGTGCTTGATCGCCTCGCCTTCCAGCCCGAAATCCCGCAGGACCTCCATCGCCCGCTGGTTGGTGATGTGGGCGCGCGGGGTG
>JANNOT010000296.1:0-5852 GCA_031399375.1 Paraoceanicella sp. | reverse complement strand
CACGGAAAATTAGGCTTTAGGATAAAGACTTCTCCCCGGAGGTCGCGCATATCCCATGAGCAAGCCCGTCATCGGTGTCATCGGCAATTTCCACCTGATCAACGATCAGTACCGCGTGCAGGCGGTGGGAGAGACGAACATCCGTGCCGTCGCCGATATCTGCGGGGCGGTGCCGCTCGTGGTGCCCGCGATGCCCGAGGCGGTGACGGTCGGGGACCTGCTCTGCGCCTGCCAGGGCTTCGTGTTCACCGGCGCCCGCCCCAACGTCCACCCCAGCCATTACGGGCAGGAGGAGACGCCGGGCCACGCCCCGTTCGACCTCGACCGTGATGCGATCACCCTGCCGCTGATCCGGGCCTGCGTGGACGCAGGTGTGCCGATCCTCGGCCTCTGCCGCGGGTTCCAGGAATTCAACGTGGCCTTCGGCGGCACGCTGCACCCCGAAATCCGCGACCTGCCCGGGCGGATGAACCACCGCATGCCCCCCGACGGCACGCTGGAGGAGAAGTTTGCCCTGCGCCACGCCGTGACCCTGACCCCCGGCGGCCGCTTTGCCCGGCTGTTCGGGCGCGAGGAGGTGATGGTGAACTCGCTCCATGGCCAGGGTATCATCGATGCCGGGCGCCGGGTGGTGATCGAGGGCATGGCGCCGGACGGCACGCCGGAGGCGCTGCATGTGGACGGGGCCCGCAGCTTTGCCATGGCCGTGCAGTGGCACGCCGAATGGCAGGCCAAGGACGACCCGGTGTCCCGCCCGCTCTTCGAGGCGTTCGCCGAGGCGACGCGGGCGCTTGCGCGTGCCGCCTAGCCCGGCAGGCGGAAGCCGCCGTCCTGCCCCTGTGCGACCAGATATCCGATGATCCCCGCCACGATCAGCGCGGCGATGACGGCCGCCGCGATCTTCCACGCCGAATAGGGGCGCTCGCCCGCCACCGCACCGGTGCGGCCGTTCACTATGAAGCGGTAGCTTTTGCCGCGGTATTTGTAGGCGGCGAGCCAGAGCGGCAGGAGGACGTGCTTGAAGGTCACGCCCGTCACGTCGGTGTCGATCCCGTGCACCCGCTGCTCGTCGCCGCCGATGTCGAAACGGACGTCGCGGGCGATGGTCGCGTTCATCACCTGCCGCGCCTCCTCGAACCCCGCCTCGAGCGGGACGGTGTAGGCCTCGGCCCTGAACCCCGCGAGGTATTGCGGGCGGTAGGGCATGAGCGCGGAGAGGTCCCAGGGCGCGATCGCATCGGCCTGGGTCTTGGGCAGGGTGGCCGAGCCGAGGACGAGGATGTCGTCGAAGGCGCGCGCGACGCGGCCGCGCACGGGGGTCCAGCGGATGCGCCGGACCTGGCGCATCTCCGTCCCCGCGCGCCCGTCGCGGACCACGCGCACGCGTTCCTGGACGTAGTAGGCATCGCCCCGCTCGCCCTGATAGGTGCTGTCGGTGCGCGCGTCATAGGTCCAGAACGGGGCGTAGATGCCCTGCATCGCCCGGCCTGCGCGGGCATAGGCCTTCAGCCCCGATGGCGCGAACCAGAGGCTGCCGAGCCAGTTGTTCATCGCCACGCGCGCCTCGCCCTCGGCCAGCAGGAACGGCAGCACCCCCTTGGGCTTGATGTGGCGGTTGATGCCGGTGCCAGTGACGACCGGCGTCGCGCAGAACGGGCATTCGGCGGCATGGGTGTCGGGTTCGAACTCGACCGTCGCCCCGCAATTGGGACAGGTGAGGACGCGCGTCTCCTCCATCTCCGCCTCGGGCAGGCTTCCGCCCAGGCCGCGGGTGAAGTCGAGCTCGCGGATCGCCTCGCCGCCCCAGGGACCGCCGGCTGCGCCGTCGCTTTCCACCGCCTCCTTGTGCCCGCAATGGTCGCAGACGAGCTGGTCCGCCTGGGGCTGGTAGCGCAGGTCCGAGCCACAGGCAGGGCAGGGGAAGCGGTGGGTCTCTCCCCCGTCCATGTCGGGCGGCCCGCTCAGGTCGCGGGTGGCGGGGGAGGAGGGGGCATGTCGGCAAAGAGCGGGCGGAGCGCGTCGATCTCGCCCGCCGCCGTCCACCCGTCGCGCCCCGCGGTCCAGACCAGGCTTGCGCGCGTCAGCGTGCCTGCCCGGGCCATGGCTGTCAGGTCGGCCTGACCGAAGGGACCCTTCGTCACGCCGCTCTCGGCAATATGCCAGCGGGTGTCGGGGGCAGCGGGGGGCGGGGGCGGCGCGTCCTGGAGGCGCCCCGCCATGGCGATCCCGATTGCGGCCCCGAACCCCTCGCCCATGGCGGACCCGGGCGTGCCCGCGGCACGGCCCATCGCCTCGGCTGCGCTGTACTGCGTGAAGCGCGACAGGTCGCCGACGATCCCCATCGAGGTGCGCTTGTCGAGCGCCGCCTCCACCGCCTCGGGCAGGGATATGTTTTCGACGAAAAGGGCCGGGATCTCGATGCCGAGGGCAGCCATGTCGGGCGCGACCAGGCCGCGCAGCACGGTCCCGAGCTGGTCGGTATTGGCCGCCATGTCGAGCACGGGGATGCCGGACCCCGCGATCTTGTTGGAAAACCGTGCGACGATGGTGTTGCGGATCTGGTTGGTCACCTCGTCGGTCGTGAATTCGCCGTCCGTTCCCACGACCTCGCGCAGGAACAGGGCGGGGTCGGTCACCCGGATCGTATAGGTGCCGAAGGCGCGGAGGCGGACCATGCCGAATTCGGGGTCGCGGCACATGATCGGGTTCTTCGTGCCCCATTTGAGGTCCTGGAACCGGACGGTCGAGACGAAGTAGATCTCGCTCTTGAACGGGCTCTGGAAGCCGTGGTCCCAGTGCTGGAGCGATGTCATGATCGGCATGTTGTTCGTCTCGAGCATGTAGAGCCCGGGTCCGAACACGTCCGCGATCTGGCCTTCGTGCACGAACACCGCCGCCTGCCCCTCGCGCACGGTCAGCTTGGCGCCGTACTTGATCTCGTGCCCCTCGCGCTCGAAGCGCCAGACGACGGTGTCGCGCGTGTCGTCGGTCCAGTGGATGACGTCGATGAACTGGCCGGACAGGAAGTCGAAAATTCCCATGGGTCCCTCCCTGGCATTGCGCGCGACACTAGCTCGGCTGGCCGGGGTTTTCCACCGTGCTCTGGTGATGTGCTCTGGTCACGCGCTCTGGTCACGCGCTCTGGCCACGCGCCCTGGTCAGTCGTCATCGACCGTGCCGCGCAGCGACTTGACCGTGCTGCGCTGCGTCTTGGCGTCGAGCCTGCGGCGCACGGCGCCGAGGGTCGGACGCGTCGGAACGCGCCGCTTGGGGCGGACCGCCGCCTGGGCGATCAGGGCGGCGAGCTTCTCCATCGCGTCCGCGCGATTGCGCGCCTGTTCGCGGTGCCGGTCCGACGTGACGATCAGCGCCCCGTCGCCCGTCCACCGCCGCCCGGCAAGCACGCGCAGGCGGTGCTTGACGTCCGGCGGCAGGTGCGGCGAGCGCGCGGCCTCGAATCGCAGTTCCACCGCCGTCGCCACTTTGTTGACATTCTGCCCCCCGGGGCCGGAGGCACGCATGAAGGTTTCGCTCAGCTCCCATGGCGCGATGGAGATCGTGTCGGTGATGCGGATCATCGCAAACTCGGCTACAGAATCGGGTGGCCCGTGCGGGTGCCCGGGTGAAACGTGATGGAGATGCTCATGCGCCGACTTCTGCCCTATCTGATGCTGTTCTGCCTGCCGTTCCTCGCCGCCTGCAACACCGTCGCTGGCGCGGGCCAGGATATCCAGGCCGGGGGCGAGGTGGTCGAGGATACCGCCGAGGACGTGCAGCAGCAGATCCAGTGACGGCGGCGGCCCGCGCCAGGACGCCCGCGGCGTGGGACGCACCCGAGGCCTGGGACGCAAGCGAATGGGCCGCAGCTTGCGCTGCGGCCCGGACGTGAGTTTCGGAGGCTGGTGGGCCCGGGCGATCGCCCGAAGCCTGCGGAAACCGCGAGGGGGCTGCCCCTCAGGTGGTCACCCCGCATGCAGACCCGACCATACGCTCCAATCTCTCACTCGACATTGGATCACCTCCTCTCGTTTGTTGCGCCTGACCCCAGTGATGCCCCGCCGGGGCCAAAAGTCAAACCCCGATTTTGCGCAATCCGAGGATGGCCCGGAATGGCGCCAGCGCGAGCGCTGCAAGTGCCAGTTTCACGGCAAAATCGGCGAGCGCGAGGCTGATCCAGAGCGGCATCTGCGGACCCGTCCCGAGGAGCGGGACCACCTCCCGGGCCCAGGCGTTCGCATCGCCGAAGATCGCGGCGAACGGGGCCGAGAAGGCGATGGTGAAGAAGATCGCGGTATCGACGGCCGAACCCACGAGCGAGGAGACGAGCGGGGCGCGCCACCAGCGTCCCCGCCGCAGCCGGTCGAAGACCGCGATGTCGAGGAGTTGCCCCGCGAGGAACGCAGCACCCGAGCCCACGGCGATGGCCAGCGTGGTAAGCGGCCCGTCCGGCCCCGCGATCTGGCTGGCGACCAGCGAGCAGGCGATCCCGGCGACAAAACCCGCAAGGACGACCCGGCGCGCGGCGCGGGCGCCCTGGATGCGGTTCGTGACGTCGGTCACGAGGAACGCCACCGGATAGCTGAGGGCGCCCCAGGTCAGCCACGCGCCGAGCGGCACCTGCACCAGGATGTTCGAGGCGAGGACCACAAGGGCCATCGCGAGGCTGCCGAGGATCATCGTCGTCTCCCGCCCGGGAACCCGGTTTCTAGGCCGCGAGCCTGTCGGGGGCAACCGCCAAGCGTACCGGCCGCGGACACGCCGCCGGCGTGGGGCATGCGCCGGACCATGGGCCGTGCGCGCATCCCGGGTGGCGACCGGCGTGCTAGGCGGGCATCTCGTGGGGTTCGATCAGGCCAAGTTCGACCAGTTCCAGCGCAAGCGCGGCGGGGTTGCGGAACACGTGGCCCTGCCAGCCGCGCTTCTTCGCCGCCGTGATGTTCTCGGGCCGGTCGTCGGTGAAGAAGAGCTCGGGGCCCTTAAGTCCGCTGCGCTCCTCAAGGATCTCGTAGATCCGCGGCTCGGGCTTGATCGCCCGTTCGCGGCCCGAGATCACGGGGATGTCGAACTCCGTCAGGATGGGATAGATCGTGCACGCAAGCTCGAAGCTTTCCTTGCCGAAATTCGACAGGGCGTGGACGGGCACGCCCTTCGACCGCAGCAGCCGCATCAGGTCCATGGACCCCTGGATCGCCGGGCGGAACATCTCGGCCCAGCGGTCGTGCCAGGCGCGGATATGGGGTGCGTGATCGGGAAACTTTTCGGCATGCGCGTAGATGTGGCCCTGAAACGGCGCGCCCCGGTCCACGTCGAGGTTCATCGCCTCGATCCCCGTCACCTCCCAGAACCGCGCCCGCTCGGCCGGATCGGGGATCAGCGTGCCGTAAAGCCGCTCCGGGTGCCATTCGGCGAGTACATTGCCGATGTCGAACACGACGGCCTTGGGGGTCTGCATGGGGTCCTCCGATCGCCTGCGCCTGTCTTCTGCCACGCCCGGCGGGGGGTAGGCAAACGGTGCCTGCGCTGGCAGGGTGGGCCGTCACAAGAAACGGGGGGGAAGCGATGCCTGCGAAGAAGATCCTGATGCTGGTCGGCGAATTTACCGAGGAATACGAGATCTTCGTATTCCAGCAGGGGATGGAGGCGGTGGGCCACACCGTCCATGTCGTCTGCCCCGACAAGAAATCGGGCGAGAACATCAAGACCTCGCTGCACGATTTCGAGGGCGACCAGACCTATACCGAGAAGATGGGCCACTACTTCACGCTCAACAAGACGTTCTCGAAGGTCAAGCCCGAGACCTATGACGCCGTCTACTGCGCAGGCGGCCGCGGCCCGGAATACATCCGCACCGA
>JANNOT010000285.1:0-5268 GCA_031399375.1 Paraoceanicella sp. | reverse complement strand
GACGCGCTGGAAACCTTCGACCCCGAGCGTGTCGCGGGCCGCATTCTCGGCATGGGCGACATCGTGGCGCTGGTCGAGAAGGCGCGCGAGACGCTGGAGGCCGAAGAGGCCGAGCGCATGATGAAGCGGTTCGAGAAGGGCCGCTTTGACCTCAATGATCTTTCGGGCCAGCTCCGCCAGATGCAGAAGATGGGCGGGATGCAGGGGATCATGGGCATGATGCCGGGCATGGGCAAGATGGCCAAGCAGATGGAGGGGGCGGGGTTCGACGACTACGTGATCCGCCGCCAACTCGCCATCATCTCCTCCATGACCAAGGTAGAACGCCGCAACCCCGACCTGATGCAGGCGAGCCGCAAGCGCCGCGTGGCGGCGGGGTCGGGGACCGAGGTGTCGGACGTGAACAAGCTGCTGAAGATGCACCGCCAGATGGCCGACATGATGAAGCAGATGGGCAAGATGGGAAAGAAGGGCATGCTGCGCGGCATGCTCGGCCAGCTTTTCGGCAAGGGCGGGCCCACGCCCCCCGCTGGTGGTGCCCCCGCTCCGCCGCAGGGTTTCCCCGGCCTGCCCGGCGGCGGCGGGCTCCAGCTTCCCGCGGGGCTCAGCGGGTTCGGCAAGAAGAAATGATCCCCGTCCTGACCACCGACCGGCTGACCCTGCGGGGCCCGCGGCTCGGGGATTTTCCGGCCATCGCCGCGTTCTGGGCCTCGCCACGCTCGATCCCGGAGGGGGGGCCGCTGGCCGAGGCTGCCGCCTGGCGCGATTTCTGCGCAAGCTTTGCTCCCTGGCTCGTCCTCGGCTACGGGGCCTGGTCGGTCGAGCATCGGGCGGACGGCGCGTTTTGCGGGATCGTGGGCCTGTTCCACCCCGTCGAATACCCCGAGCCCGATCTCGGCTGGACCGTCACGGCCGAGGCCGAGGGCCGGGGCATCGCGCACGAGGCTGCGGTCGCCGCCCGGGCCTGGGTCTGGGGCAACACCGGGTTTGAGAGTGTGGTGAGCTACATCGATCCCGCCAATGCCCGCTCGATCCGTCTCGCCGAGCGGCTTGGCGGGGTGCGCGACCCCGGGGCCGCCGTGGTCGATCCGGGCGATGTCGTCATCCGGCACCACCGGGGCGAGGGGCGGGCATGACCGACACCGCGTCCCATGCCCGGGCGCTGCTCGCCCGGCACCGCGCGTCGATCGACAATCTCGACGCGATCCTGATCCACACCCTCGCCGAGCGGTTCAAGGAAACCCAGGCGGTCGGGCGGCTGAAGGCCGAGCACGGCCTGCCCCCGTCCGACCCCGTGCGCGAAGCCCAGCAGATCGCCCGCCTGCGCCAGATGGCCGAGGCGGCGGGGCTCGATCCCGTCTTTGCCGAAAAGTTCCTCAATTTCGTGATCGCGGAGGTGATCCGCCACCATGAACAGATGCAGCGATAACCCCAGGAGACTGACCAGATGGCCATGAAGATCCGGCTCGCCCGCGGCGGGTCCAAGAAGAACCCCCATTATTCCATCGTCGCCGCCGACAGCCGGTCGCCCCGCGACGGGCGTTTCCTCGAAAAGCTCGGGACCTACGACCCGATGCTGCCCAAGGACCGCGAGGACCGGGTGAAGATGAACGCCGAGCGCGTCGCCTACTGGCTGTCCCAGGGCGCCCAGGTCACCGACCGCGTCAGCCGGTTCCTCGAGGCCGCGGGGCTGATCGAGAAGAAGCCGCGCGCCAACCTGCTGAAGGGCGAGCCCGGCAAGAAGGCCAAGGCCCGCGCGGCCGAACGCGCCAAGAAGGCCGAAGCCGCCGCAGCCGCGACCGCGGGCTGACGACCGACCGCGCCGCGCCCCCGCCCCTTTGCCGGGGGGCGGGCACGCGCGCCCCATGCCCTGACCCCGGACCCCGCCCATGGCGAACCCGCGACCAGAAGATCTGACCTGCGTCGGCGCCATCGCCGGGGCCTTTGGCGTCGCAGGCGAGGCGCGGGTGAAAAGCTTCTGCGCCGTTCCCGAGGACATCGCGTCCTACGGCCCGCTCTTTACCGAGGATGGCGCGCGCAGCTTCGCCCTGACCCTGACCCGCCCCGTGGCGGGCGGGCTCGGCGCGCGGATCGCGGGCATCCCGACGCGCGAGGCGGCGGAGGCGCTGAAGGGCACCCGCCTCTACGCCCTGCGCGCCCGCCTGCCGCCCCTGCCCGAGGATGAGTTTTACCATGCCGACCTCCTCGGACTGCCGGTATACGATACCGGCGGGGTGCAGATCGGCAGCCTGCGGGCCGTTCACGACCATGGGGCGGGCGACATCCTCGAAATCCTCCAGACGGGCGGGCGCCCGCTCCTCCTCCTCCCGTTCACCCGCGCCTGCGTGCCCACTGTTGACCTGACCGCCCGGCGCATCATCGTGGACCCCCCCGCCGACACGGCGGATGGGGACGACACGTGAGCACGCTCGTCCCCGAACTGCTGGTGCGCGACATCGCGGTGTCGCGCGCGTTCTACGTCGATGTCCTGGGGTTCGAGGTCATCTACGAACGCCCCGCCACCCGGTTCGTCTATCTCAGCCGCGACGGTGCCGACCTGATGATCGAACAGATCGACGACACCGCCTGGATCACCGGCCCCCTCGACCTGCCCTATGGCCGGGGGGTGAATTTCGAGATCGGGGTCAAGGATGTGGCTGCCCTGGCGCGGCGGGTCGCGGCGACCGGACACCCGCTCTTTCGCCTGCTCGAGGATGCGTGGTACCGCGTCGGCGATGCGTTCGCGGGCAACCGCCAGGTCCTCGTACAGGACCCCGACGGCTATCTGCTGCGCTTCGCCCAGAGCCTCGGCCACCGCCGCACCCCGCCCGATGGCGCGAGGGTCCGCGAATGATCAGGGCACGCGCCGCGCGGGCGTACAGGCTCGCGGCACCCACCGCGCGGAGGGCGGGCCGTGCGGCTGCCGACGCCGACAGGGGCCGCGGATGATCCCGCCGACCCGGTCCCATGGGCGCATCTCGATTCGCGCCTCGGCCACCCCGCGTGAGGTGATCGGGCCGGTGCCGCACATCGCGGGCCTGTGGCAGGCGCGGGTCCTGACGCTCTTCCCCGAGATGTTCCCCGGCGCACTCGGCCATTCCCTGATCGGGCGCGCGCTGACCGATGGGCTCTGGGCGCTCGACGTGCGCGATATCCGCGACCATGCCCCCGACCGCCACCGCACCGTGGACGACACGCCCGCGGGCGGGGGGCCGGGAATGGTGATGCGCGCCGACGTTGTGGCCCGGGCCATCGATGCGGCCCAGGCGGGCTGCCCGGACCGGGCCGCCTGGCCACTCATCTATCTCTCGCCCCGCGGAACCCCGTTCAGCCAGGCGATGGCCCGGCGGCTGGCCGCGGCCGAGGGCGTGACCCTGCTCTGCGGCCGGTTCGAGGGGGTGGACGAGCGCGTGCTCGACGCGCGCGGCGTCGAGGAGGTGTCGATCGGCGACTACGTGCTGACGGGGGGAGAGCTTGCCGCGCAGGTCTTGCTTGACGCCACCGTTCGGCTTATACCCCGCGTCCTCGGGAATGCCGAGTCGACGGTCGAGGAATCCCACGCGGCCGGTCTTCTCGAACATCCCCAGTACACACGGCCCCAGGAGTGGGAGGGGCGGACGATACCGGAGGTTCTCCTCTCCGGCCATCACGCCCGCATCGCCGACTGGCGGCGCGCCCAGGCCGAGCGGCTGACGAAAGAACGGCGTCCCGACCTCTGGCGGGCCTACGTGGCAGAGCGTGCCACCCCTGGCGATCCCGACGGATGAGCAGAGCTCTCGGACCCATCACCTCCGCCGACCACGGCGGGCACATTGAGGAGCGAAGGTCATGAACCTTCTCCAGACGCTCGAGGCCGAACAGATCGTGGCCCTCGGCAAGGCCATCCCCGACTTTTCTGCCGGCGACACGATCCGTGTCGGCTACAAGGTGATCGAGGGGACCCGGTCGCGCGTGCAGGCCTATGAGGGCGTGTGCATCGCCCGCAAGGGCGGCGGCGGCATCGGTGCCTCCTTCACCGTGCGCAAGATCAGCTTCGGCGAGGGGGTGGAGCGCGTGTTCCCGCTGCATTCCCCCAACATCGACGCCATCACCGTGGTCCGGCGCGGCCGGGTCCGGCGCGCAAAGCTCTACTACCTGCGCTCGCGCCGCGGCAAATCGGCCCGCATCGTGGAAAAGGCGAATTACAAGGCCCGCGAGGACGGCGCGCAGGGGTGAGGCCCTTCGCCCCTTCGCGGTGCGGGGGCGCGTTCTGGGACTGGCCCGGGGACCGCTTTGGGCGTAGACCTAGGCAACCCGCCCCTGCATGCCCGAACGAGGTTTCCCGATGCTGCGCATCCTGACCTGGCTGCCGCCCGTGCTGATCGTGCTCGGTTTTGCAGGGTGGCTCCAGTTCTACCTGCCGTCCTATGACATCGTGCGGATCGTCAACACGGACATCAAGCGCGTGGATAGTTCGGGTTTTTTCGACAGTGAAAGCCCCGGTGCGACCCAGACCTCGACCCGCGACGTGCGGTTCATCAACGGTGCGATGCCCGATGGCGACCCGCGGGTCTACCGCAACGAGGATACCGGCTGGTCGTTCCCGCCCTATTTCAAGTTCAGCTCGGGCGACCTCCACGCCGAGGCGCAGGCGCTGATCTCGACCGCCGAGGCGCCGGTCTGGGTGCGCGTCACCCATTACGGATGGCGGTTCAGCTACCTGACCGTCTTTCCCAACGCGGTCGCAGTGGAACGGGTGACGGGACCCGACGCGACCGTCATCCCTTGGTTCAACATCATCTTCCTGTCGGTGATCGCCTTCGTGCTGCTCTGGATCATCTTTCGGATCAGGCGGTTCAAGGAAGACCGGATCGATCCCCTGATGGACAGCGTGGACGCCCGGCTCGACGGCATGGCCGATGCGGTCGATGGCGGGGCGGACGCTGTGCGCGGGCGCTGGCGGCGCTGGTTCGGCCTCGGGCGGCGCTAGGGCGCTGCGGCGTCCCCCGCAGCCTCGCCCTGACCGAGGCGCTGGTCGCCCGGACGGTGCGCGAGGTTCCCGATGTGGCACCCCGTCCCGGCGTCACCCATCTGACAGATGCCGATCACGCCGGTCTCGCGGCAGCGATTCTGGCCGAAAACGGCCCAGGACCCCGCTGGGTCTTTGCCTAAGCTCGCTTATCTGGCGGCCGGAAGTCGTGGCAGAAGACGCGGCGCGGGGCGTGGAGCATGGCTGGCACCGGCATTCTGCCTCCGGCTCACGCGGTGGCGCGGCACGAATTGCGGCCG
>JANNOT010000198.1:0-1868 GCA_031399375.1 Paraoceanicella sp. | reverse complement strand
GGTCATAGCGCTCGGGCAGGTCGCGCCACGGCGCGCCCGTGCGCAGGATGTAGAAGATCCCGTTCACCACCCGCCGGTCATCCACCCGGGGCTTGCCCTTGCCAGGCTTCGGAAGAAGCGGCTCCACCAGCCGCCATTCCTCGTCGCTCAGATCGTACCGCGCCATCGTCCCCTCCTGCTCTCAGCAGAAGGGAATCACGACAGCAAACAAGCCGGAAGCCCTATTGAGTACGTCACCTAGTCGAGGAGCCCGCGATGCGCCATCGACTTGACACGCGGGTCCCTTAAGAACGGTAGAACACGTGCTCCCCGATCCGCGCGGTCCGTTCGAACGCGCGCGACCAGGACGGGCGGACCCGCGTGGTATGGAAATGCGTCGCGCCACCGGTCAGCATCCGCGGCTGCCCGTCGAGCATGATCCGCGCGATCTTGCCCACCCGCTGGTAGGCTTCGCGCTCCGTCATCCGCTCCGGCCGCCCGTCGCACATATAGGAAAACTGGCAGGTTTCCGCATTGCCCACGCCTTGCCGGATCACCCCACATACCGTCTTGGGGTACTTTGGATTCTCCACGCGGTTGAGGATCACCTCGGCCACGGCCACGATCCCGGCGATGCTCTCGCCGCGGGCTTCGAAATAGAGTGCCTCGGTCAGGCAGCGCCAGGCAGCGCCGCCCGCGGCAACGGGTAGAAGGTCGAGGTCCGCCTCGCTGAACGACAGGAGCGTCTGCCGCTCCTCGATGCTCAGGGGCCGGATCCGCGCGGCATAGCTCAGTCGTGCGGCATCGGCGTCGGCGCGGTTGAGCGCGGAGACCTCGGCCCGCAACGTGCGCGTGCGCATCTCCCGGGGCGCGCGCAGGCCGGTGGGCTCGGGCGCGCCCAGTTCGCGCAACCGGTCGGCCGTCAGCGCGCCAAGCGCCGCACGCTCCTGCGCCATCACGGTCGCGATCTGCTGGGCGATTTGGGGGGCTGAGAGCACCTCGCGCGCGGCGGGTTCGGCCTGGGCGGGAGGGCTGATCGACAGCAGCGCCGTCAAAAAGGCTGCTGCGCTCAGGGTCGATGCAATCCGGGTCTGGTTCAGATTCGATCTGGTTATGTTCATTGCTGTCTCATCGGTCGGGTGCCGCAATCGGCACGGGCGCGGATGTCGCAGGGGGCCGGTCGGTCGGCTGATCCACCTCTGACGTTAACGATTAAGGCAGCGGTCACCATACCGACGACGACCCTGCTGTCCACCGACAAATCCCCCGAATCGGGTCGCGGGTTCCCAACATGGACGTAAAAATGTCGTTTATTGTTCGCAAAACCGATGCGCCGTCAGGCGGTTACGGCCCGAAAATCCAATGCGCTTCGCAGCTGCAGCGATACTTCATGCCGCAGTGCGAAGGGCCGATCTGATGGCGTGCTGAGGCGCTTTTGGGCGAACGCCAGCCCGAATCGCCCGAAATCGAGGCGAATCTGCTCCACAACCCATGCGAGCGCTTGGTCCGCGCGCTGCAGGTGTCGGTCGTGCTGCCCTGCGGCCATCAGCCACTCGACCACGGGGTCGATCCCGGTACCATCGCGGGCGGAAACAATCCGGACGGGTGGCCGGGCCCCCTCCACCCCCAGGCTGAGGGCGCCGGACAGGTCCGCGGCAGTGCGCTGCGCGAGCGTTCCCATATCGCCCTTGTTAACCACTATGAGGTCGGGCAGCTCCATGACGCCAGCCTTCATGTACTGGAGCGCGTCGCCCGATCCGGGTTGCGCGCAGAACACTGTTGCATCCGCGATGCGGGCGATGTCGGTTTCGGACTGCCCGATGCCGACGGTTTCCACCAGCACCACGTCAAAGAGCGCGCGCAGGAGCACGAGCGCGGGAAACGTCAGC
>JANNOT010000180.1:0-7880 GCA_031399375.1 Paraoceanicella sp. | reverse complement strand
CATGGACGCGGCCTTCGCGGCCTGCGAGGGCGCCTTCGGTCCCGCGACCATCGTGGTGAACAATGCCGGGATCGTGCAGCAGGCGCGGCTCGTGGACCTTAGTGTCGCGGACTGGGACCGGATGGTCGCGGTGCACCTGCGCGGCGCCTTCCTCGGCTGCCGCAGGGCGCTGCCTGCGATGCTGGCGGCGGGGTCGGGGGCGATCGTCAACGTCGCCTCGCAGCTCGGCCAGATCGGCGGGGTCGAACTCACGCACTATTCCGCCGCCAAGGCAGGGATCATTGGGCTGACCAAGGCGCTCGCGCGCGAGGTCTCGGGCGCGGGCGTGCGGGTCAACGCGGTCGCCCCAGGGCCGATCAACACCGATCTCGTGCTGGCGCTCTCGGACGACTGGCGGCGGGCCAAGGCGGCGGCGCTGCCGCTCGGCCGCTTCGGGATGCCCGAGGAGGTGGCGGCGACGGTCGCCTTCCTCGCCTCTGCCGATGCGAGCCTTTACGTGGGCCAGACGCTCGGCCCCAATTCCGGGGATGTGATGCTGTGAAATCGGTGATCGTGACGGGGGCGGGGATCGGCATCGGCCGGGCGACCGCCGAGGCGTTCGGGGCGGCGGGCTACCGCGTCGTGGTGACCGACGTGCTGGTGGCCGAGGGCGAGGCGGTGGCGGAAGGCATCCGCACCGCGGGGGGTGCGGCGGAGTTCCGCCATCTCGACGTCACGTCGACCGAGGAGACGGATGCGGTCGTGGCCGAGACCGGCCCCTTCGACGTGCTGGTGGCCAATGCCGGGATCGCCCACCGGGTGCCGCTGGCCGAGATGACGGACGCGAAATGGGACCACACCTTCGACGTGGACCTGAAGGGCATCCTGCGCCTGGTGCGCGCAGCCGCCCCCGCCATGCGGGCGCGGGGGTCGGGGGCGGTGGTGGCCGTGTCGTCCATCATGGGCGTCGCCTATGGCTGGGACGAGCACGTCCATTATTCCGCCGCGAAATCGGGCGTCGTGGGCCTGGTGCGCGGGCTGGGGGTGGAGCTTGCCCGCGACGGGATCCGGGTGAACGGCGTCGCCCCGGGCTATATCCGCACCGCCCAGTCGCTCTCGCCCGTCCACAGCCTGGGCGAGGCGGGGCTGGAGGCTGCGGCGGGCTTCATCCCCATGGGCCGGGTCGGCGATCCCGCCGACGTGGCGGACGTGATCCTCTTTCTCGCCTCGGACGCGGCCCGGTACATGACAGGCCAGGTCGTGACCGTGGACGGGGGCCTTCTGGTCGGCCGGTACTGACGCGTGCGGGCCGGGCGCTGCAACACAAGAACAGGGAGACGGACATGAAGCGATTTACCCATCCGACCCGGCGCGGCTTCGTCGCCGGCGCGGGCGCATTGGCGGCGGGGGCGGCGTTCCTGCGGCCCGGCCAGGCATTCGCCCAGGACCTCGCGGGCCAGGAGCTGCGCACGGTCGGCCTGTCGGTGACCGTGCAGGAGCGCATCCTGAACGATTTCAAGGCGAAGGCGGGCGTGGGCTCGGTGTCGGGCAAGGCCGACATCTTCCCCAACACCCAGACCGAGCTCCTGTCGGGTTCCAGCGCCTATGACTGCTGGGAGACGATCGGCGAGCGCCTGCCCGCGATGACCGCAACGGGTACCATTGCCCCGATCGCCACCAGCGACCTGACCAACTGGGGCAACATCCGCCCGATCTTTTCCGAAAGCGATCCGCGGATGGAGCCCAGGGCGCAGATCTCGGGCCAGATCTGGGCGGACGAGGGCAAAACCCAGCTCTGGATGGTGCCGACCGTCTACAATTTCGACTCCATCGGCTACCGCCCGGACCTGGTATCGGCCGAGGAGGCGAATACCTGGACCGCGCTCTTTGACGACAAGTTCAAGGGCAAGACCGGGCTGAACGTGGACCCCCTGATCGCCTTCGGCCAGGCGATCCTTGCCATGAACGAGCTGAAGCTGCTCGAGGTCGCGAACCCCGGCAATCCGAACATCGAGGAGATCGACGAGGCCGCGGCGTTCCTCGTCGCCAAGAAGAAGGCGGGGCAGTTCCGCGCGCTCTGGGGCGATTTCGGCGAGCTGGTGAACCTGCTCGCCTCGGGCGAGATGATCCTCGCCGATGCCTGGCAGCCCGCCGTGATGGCGGTCAAGGCCCAGGGGGTGAAGTGCGCCTACGCCGTCCCGCGCGAGGGCTACCGGGCCTGGTCCATCGGCATCTCGCTCATCGCCAATTCCCCCAACCCCGCGGCGGTCAAGGCCTATGCCGACTACTGGCTGTCAGGCCCGCCCGCGATCACCGTGTCCGAGCAGGGGTACTATTCGCCGACCACCACCATCAAGGACGTGATGCCGGCGGAGAAATACGCGTTCTGGTACGAGGGCCAGCCCTGGGTCGGCGCGCCCGAGCGCGGGATCGCCGAGGGCGACCTGCGCGATGGCGGCAGCCTGGAGGAGCGCGCGTCCAAGGTCCGCTACTGGCACCAGTGGCCGGACGAGTACGACCACCTGATCGCGAAATGGGATGAATTCCTGAGCGCCTGACCCGATCGGCGCGGGCCCGCCGGGGTCCGCGCCGTCCCATCCCGGGAGCTGCCATGTCCGTACCCGATCTCGAGCTCGTCGCGCTGAACAAGGTCTATCCCGGCGGGGTGACGGCCGTGCACGGCTTCGACCTGCGGGTGGCGAAGGGCGAGTTCATCTCGTTCGTCGGCCCGTCGGGCTGCGGCAAGACCACGACGCTGCGGATGATCGCGGGGCTCGAGGACATCACCTCGGGCGACCTGATCATCCGGGGGCGCAATTTCACGAAGATCCCAGCAGAGCAGCGCCCCACCTCGACCATCTTCCAGAACTACGCGATCTTTCCCCACATGACCGTGCGCCAGAACGTGGCCTTCGGGCTCGACATCCGACGCATTCCCGCTGCCGACACGCGGCGGCGGACCGACGCGGTGCTGGATCGCCTGGGGCTGTCGGACGTGGCCGAACGGCGGGGGCCGGAGCTGTCGGGCGGCCAGCGCCAGCGGGTCGCGCTCGCCCGCGGGCTGGTGGTGGAGCCCGACATCCTCCTGCTCGACGAGCCGCTCGGCGCGCTCGACGCGAACCTGAGGAAATCGATCCAGGAAGAGCTGAAGATCCTCCAGCGCGATCTCGGCATCACCTTCATCTTCGTCACCCACGCCCAGACCGAGGCGCTGTCCATGGGCGACCGGCTGGTGGTGATGAACGCGGGGCGGGTGGAGCAGATCGGGGAGCCGATGGCGCTCTACACCCGGCCGCGCACCCCCTTTGTCGCCCGGTTCATCGGGCGCAACAAGATCCTGGGCGGCAGGCTGGCCGAGATGGCGCCCGGCCGGGCGATGGTGGCGACAGCCCACGGGCCGCTGCGCGGGGTCCCGGGCTTTGACACGGCCGGGGCCAACGCGGCCGCCCTGGTCGTGGTCCCGTCGGAATACGTGGACGTGACCGCCCCGGGGGCCGCACCGCCCGGCCATGACCGGGTGCGCGGCACGGTGACGGCGCTCGACCGGGTGGGCGGAACGGTGTTCGTGACCGCGGCGCTCACCGACGGGCAGAGCGTGCGGATCGAGACCTATGCCGACAGCATCGACGCGGGGCTGCGCCCGGGGGGCGAGACGGAGCTGTCCTGGGACCCTGCGCGGGCGAGCGTGATCCTCGACGCGGCCTGAGACAATAACACCCTGGGAGGGGACGGAATGACCAAGGACATCCTGTGCGCATTCGGCGTGGACGTGGACGCTGTGGGGGGCTGGCTCGGCTCGTATGGCGGCGAGAACAGCCCCTGCGACATCAGCCGGGGCATGTTCGCGGGCGAGGTGGGCTCGATGCGGCTGCTGACGCTGTTCGAGCGTTGGGGGATCAAGACCACCTGGTTCATCCCCGGCCATTCGATCGAGACCTTCCCCGACCAGATGAAGGCCGTGGCCGATGCGGGCCACGAGATCGGGATGCACGGCTACAGCCACGAGAACCCCATCGCGATGACCCGCGCCCAGGAAACCGCGGTGATGGACAAGTCCATCGACCTGATCGAGCGCCTGTGCGGTCGCAGGCCCACGGGCTATGTCGCGCCGTGGTGGGAGTTTTCCCCCGTGACCAACGAGCTGCTGCTCGAACGCGGGATCAAGTACGACCACTCCCTGATGCATAACGACTTCACCCCCTACCGCGTGCGGGTGGGCGACAGCTGGACCAAGATCGACTTTTCGCGGCAGGCGGCGGACTGGATGAAGCCCCTGGTCCGGGGCACCGAGACGGACCTGATCGAGATCCCCGCGTCCTGGTACCTCGACGACCTGCCGCCGATGATGTTCATCAAGGCCGCGCCCAACAGCCACGGCTTCGTCAATCCCCGGCATCTGGAAGAGATCTGGCGCGACCAGTTCGACTGGGTCTACCGCGAGATGGACTATGCGGTCGTGACGTTCACGATCCACCCGGACGTGTCGGGCAAGCCCCAGGTCCTGCTGATGCTCGAGCGGCTCTATGCCTATGTCACCGGGCATGCGGGGGTACGCTGGCACACGTTCGACGAGATCGCGGATGATTTCGCCCGGCGCTTTCCCCGGACCCCGGCCTGATGTGCGGGCTCTGCGGTCTCTTCGGGACCGATCACTGGGCGGAGACGGCCGCGCATCCGGGCGCGTTCACCGGGCCCGCCGCGCGGACCGGGCGGGGCGAGCGGCTGCACCGCGCCGCAGTGGTCAATGCCGCCCTCCTTCCCGTCCGGATGCGGGTCGCGGATTTCCAGGCGAGCCGCTACGTGGTCAGCGCGCCGACCGGGGGGACCGCCATCGTCGATGACCTCGGCGGTGTCTGGGCGGCGGTGGAGCGGCTGCGCGGCGCGGCGCTCGATCCGCTCGACCCCGCCTGGATCGCGGCACAGGAGGGGGGCGCGTGATCCCGGTCCATGTCGTCACGGGGTTCCTGGGTGCGGGCAAGACGACGCTTCTGCGCGATCTCCTGTCCCGCCCCGATTTCGCCGACACGGCCGTGATCGTGAACGAGTTCGGCGAGATCGGGCTCGACCACCTGATCCTGGAGGAGGTGGAGGAGGATGTCGTCCTCCTGTCCTCTGGCTGTCTCTGCTGCGCGCTGCGCGAGGATCTCCAGCGCACACTCCGCCACCTGCTCGACCGGGCGGGGCGCGGGGCGCTGCCCCCCTTCGCGCGGATCGTGATCGAGACGAGCGGCCTCGCCGACCCCGCGCCCATCGTGGCGACGCTGCGGGGCGACCCGGTGCTGCGCGGGCAGGCGCGGCTCGGGGCGCTGCTCTGCGTCGTGGACGCGGTCGCGGGTGCCGCGACGCTGGACGCGCATGACGAGGCGGTGCGCCAGGTCCAGATCGCCGACCGGATCCTGTTGACCAAGACCGATCTTGCCGGTGTCCCGCCCGGGCTCGTCGCGCGGCTCGACCGGCTCAACCCTGCCGCGGCGCTGCATCATGGCGCGGTCACGCCCGCCCTGCTGACCGAGGCCGATCTGGGTGATCCCGCCGCGCGCGGGGCAGAGATTGCGCGCATCCTGACCCAGACCGGACCCGGTCATAAGCGCGACGCCGAGGCGTTCACGATCAGCCTCGACGGGCCAGTGGACTGGGTGGCCTTCGGGGTCTGGCTCTCGGCCACGCTGCACGCCCATGGCGACCGGATCCTGCGGGTGAAGGGGCTGCTTGCGGTGGCCGAATCCGCGACGCCCGTGGTGCTGAACGGGGTCCAGCACGTGGTCCACCCGCCGCTGCACCTCGCGGCATGGCCCGAGGGGGTCGCGGGGTCGCAACTCGTCTTCATCACCCGGGAGATCGCGGCCACGCCGATCCGTGCGTCGCTAACGGCGTTCCTGGGGCGGATCGCGCGGGCACGGGACCACGCGGCGGCATGAGCGCGCGGGATGCCCTCGACACCCTCGCCGACCGGTCGGCGACCGCCATCGGCCGGGCGCTCGCGGTGGGCGAGGCTGATGCGGTCGCGCTGGCCGAACGTCTGCTGGACCGGATTGCCGCCGCCCCCTTCGGCCCGGCATTCCTGCGCGTGACCGCGGACCGGGCCCGGGTCGAGGCGCGTGCGGCGGCGCAGCGGCTGGCGGCGGGGCGCCCGCTTTCGCCGCTCGACGGCGTGCCGATCGCGTGGAAGGACCTGATCGACATGGCGGGCGAGCGGACCACCGCCGCCTCTGCCACCCGGGCCGACGCCGCGCCTGCGGGGGCCGATGCGCCCATCGTGGCGCGGGCGGCGGCGGCCGGGATGGTCAGCCTGGGCAAGCTGAACCTGAGCGAGTTCGCCTATTCCGGGCTCGGCCTGAACCCGCATGTCGGGACGCCGCAGAACCCCGCGCGGGCGGGCCATGCGCCGGGGGGATCGTCGTCGGGATCCGCGGTCGCGGTGGCGGGCGGGCTGGTGCCCTGCGCCATCGGGACCGATACGGGCGGCTCGATCCGGGTGCCCGCGGCGTTCACCGGCCTTGTGGGCTACAAACCCTCCGAGGGGCGGGTGGACAAGGCCGGGGTGTTCCCGCTCTCGACCACTCTCGACACGGTGGGGCCGATCGCCCGCAGCGTCGAGGATTGCGTGGCCATCGACGCCATCCTGCGCGGCGTGGCGCCGGGGCTTCGGGCGCAGGCGGGCCTGACGCTGGTCGTGCCCGAGGGCCTGGTCTGCGACGAGCTCGACCCGGCCGTTGCGGCGGATTTTGCGGCAGCCCTCGCCCGGCTTGAGCTGGCGGGGGCACGGATCCGCCGCGCCCGCCTGCCCGAGATCGACGAGGCCGCCGATCTTGCCGCCGCCCATGGCACCATCACGGCGGCGGAGGCCTATGTGGAGCACCGGGCGCTCGTGGACGGGCCGGAGGCGTCGCGCGTCGATGGCCGCGTCGTCGCGCGCATCCTGCGGGGGCGCGACATGACCGCGGCGGATCTCGTCACGCTCCACCGCGCGCGGGTCCGCCTGGCCGCGTCCCTCGCCGCCCGGCTCGACGGCGCGCTGATCGCCATGCCGACCACGCCCCACACCGCACCCGAGATCGCCCCGCTCGAGGCGGACACGGCGCTCTTTCACCGCGTGAACCTCAAAACCCTGCGCAATACCGCGCCCGGGAACTTCCTGAACACGCCCGGTCTCGCGATCCCCATGGGCCGCGACGGGCGGGGCCTGCCGACGAGCTTTCTGCTGTCGGCCCCGGGCGGGGAGGATGCGGCGCTTCTGTCCGCCGGGCTCTGGGCCGAGGCGTTGATCCGCGGGGAGGAGGCGGCATGATCCGGGTTGGCGTGGACGTGGGGGGGACCTTCACCGACATCGTGCTGGAACGGACCCGGGCGGGCGCGGGGGACCAGCAGGTCGTGGTGACCAAGGTCCCCTCGACCCCCCATGACCAGTCCGAGGGCGTGCTGCGCGGCGTGCTCCAGGTCTGCCGCATGGCGGGGGTGGAGCCCGGGGCGATCGACGCGCTGTTCCACGGGACCACGGTCGCCACCAACATCGTGATCGAGCGCGACGGGGCCGATGTGGGGATGCTGACCACCCGCGGCTTTCGCGACATCCTGCACATGGCCCGCCACAAGCGGCCGCATAATTTCAGCCTGCAGTTCGACGTGCCCTGGCAGTCCAAGCCGCTGGTCAAGCGCCGCAACCGCATCCCCGTGACCGAGCGGATCCTGCCGCCCGAGGGGTCGGTGGGCACCCCGCTCGACGAGGACGAGGTGCGTCGGGCGGCGGAGCTTTTCGCCAAGCGCGGGCTGGACGCCGTTATCATCGGGTTCCTGTTCTCGTTCCTCAACGATGCCCATGAACAGCGCGCCAAGGAGATCGTGCGCGAGATCCTGCCCGACGCCTATGTCTGCGCATCCTGCGAGGTGGTGAACACCATCCG
>JANNOT010000262.1:0-5890 GCA_031399375.1 Paraoceanicella sp. | reverse complement strand
CCGTTCCAGCCCGCGGGCGACCAGCCCACCGCCATCGCCGAACTCGTCGGGGGGATCGCTGCGGGCGAGCGCAACCAGGTGCTGCTCGGCGCGACCGGAACGGGCAAGACCTTCACCATGGCCAAGGTGATCGAGGCAACCCAGCGGCCCGCGATCATCCTGGCCCCAAACAAGACGCTGGCGGCCCAGCTTTATGGTGAATTCAAGAATTTCTTTCCCGACAATGCAGTCGAATACTTCGTATCCTACTATGACTACTATCAGCCTGAGGCTTACGTAGCCCGGACCGATACGTATATCGAGAAAGAGTCCCAGATCAACGAACAGATCGACCGGATGCGGCATTCGGCGACCCGGTCCCTGCTCGAGCGCGACGATGTCATCATCGTCGCCTCGGTCTCGTGCATCTACGGGATCGGCGCGGTCGAGACCTACGGCGCGATGACCCAGGATCTGATCACCGGCGCGCTCGTTGACCAGCGCAAGGTGCTCGCGGACCTCGTGACCCAGCAATACAAGCGCAACGACGCGGGGTTCCAGCGCGGCAGCTTCCGGGTCCGCGGCGATTCGCTCGAGCTCTGGCCCGCGCATCTCGAGGACCGGGCCTGGCGGTTCTCGTTCTTTGGCGAAGAGCTCGAGAGCATCGCCGAGTTCGACCCCCTGACGGGCGAGCGGATGGCCAAGCTCGACAAGGTCCGGATCTATGCCAACTCCCATTACGTCACCCCGCGCCCGACCCTCGCCCAGGCGATCAAGGGCATTAAGGAAGAGCTGCGGATCCGGCTCGACCAGCTGGTCAAGGACGGGCGGCTGCTCGAGGCCCAACGGCTGGAACAGCGGACCCAGTTCGACCTCGAGATGCTCGAGGCGACGGGGGTCTGCAACGGGATCGAGAACTACTCGCGCTACCTGACCGGGCGCAAGCCTGGCGAGCCGCCGCCAACGCTCTTCGAGTACATCCCCGACAACGCCATCGTATTCGCCGACGAGAGCCATGTCTCGGTCCCCCAGATCGGCGGCATGTTCAAGGGTGACTTCCGGCGCAAGTTCACGCTCGCCGAGCACGGGTTCCGCCTGCCCTCCTGCATGGACAACCGGCCGCTGAAGTTCGAGGAATGGGACGCGATGCGCCCGCTCTCGGTGTTCGTGTCCGCCACCCCCTCGAAATGGGAGCTTGAACAGTCGGGCGGCGTCTTTGCCGAGCAGGTGATCCGCCCCACCGGCCTGATCTATCCAGAAAGCGAGTTCCGCCCCGTTTCGATGCAGGTCGACGACCTGCTCGACGAGGTCAAGAAGGTCGCCCTCCAGGGCTTCCGCGCCCTCGTCACCACGCTGACCAAGCGGATGGCCGAGGACCTGACCGAATACCTCCACGAACAGGGGGTGCGGGTGCGCTACATGCATTCGGACATCGACACGATCGAGCGCATCGAGATCCTGCGTGACCTGCGCCTGGGCGCCTTCGACGTGCTGGTGGGGATCAACCTGCTGCGCGAGGGGCTCGACATCCCCGAATGCGCGCTCGTCGCCATCCTCGATGCGGACAAGGAGGGGTTCCTGCGCTCGGAGACCTCGCTGATCCAGACCATCGGGCGCGCCGCCCGCAATTCCGAAGGGCGCGTGATCATGTATGCCGACCGCATCACCGGATCGATGGAACGCGCGATGGCCGAAACCGACCGGCGGCGCGAGAAGCAGCGGGCCTACAACGCCCTGCACGGCATCACCCCCGAGACGATCCGCAAGAACGTCGAGGACATCCTGGACGGCACCTGGGCGGGCGACACCGACCAGTCGCGCATCACGACCCGGGTGGACCGCAAGCCCCTGGTGGGCGCAAACCTCCAGGTCCATCTCGACCATCTGCGCCGCGACATGATGAAGGCTGCCGAGAACCTGGAATTCGAGGAGGCCGCGCGCCTGCGCGACGAGGTCAAGCGGCTCGAGGCGGTGGAGCTTGCCATCGCAGACGACCCGCTCGCCCGGCAGTCCGCCGTGGACGCCGCGGCCGAGGACGCGGTCAGGCGCGAGGGGCGCTCGAACGCGGGCCGTGCGGGAACACGCGCCTATCGCGGGGCGTCAAAGAAGAAGATGTAGCCGTCCGCACCGGTCGGGTGCCGCTGTCGATCGTCGAGGCGGGGCTGCGGGCCAAACTTCCTCGTCGTCCGGTCTGCCGGGGATTTCGGGTCAGGGCTCGCGCCGCTCCGGGTCGGTGCTGCGACGGCATCCCCGATGTCGGGCCCGGTCGGACGGACGGTGTCCAACGGCGTTTCGGCACCATCCGCGCCGGACGCCATGATCACCACGTGTCGGGTGACGCGGACAATCCTCGACGCGATCGGCCCTGCGGCGTGGATCGTCGGCGTGCGGAACGCCGCCTCGCCCGGTCCCCGACCCCGGGGTCACCGACAACCGCGATACTGCGCCTCAGAGCGAGCCCAGAAAGGCGAGCAGGTCATCGCGCATGGGCCCCGACATGCCCAGGACCCGGGACCGCGCCATCTCAGCCTCGCCGCCGTGCCAGAGGATCGCCTCCGTCAGCGTGCGGGCCCGCCCGTCGTGAAGATAGCGCGCCCGCCCCGTGACCGCCTCGGTCAGCCCGATGCCCCAGAGCGGCGGCGTGCGCCATTCGCGCGCGGCGGGATCATCCGCCACCGCTCCATCCGCCCGGCGATCCGCCAGTCCGTCGCCCATGTCGTGGAGGAGGAGGTCGCCATAGGGCCAGACGAGCTGGAAGCTCTGCTCCGGCTGGTCCGGCAGGCGGGCGGTCACGAATTTGGGCACATGGCAGGCCGGACACCCTGCCCCGTAGAACGCGGCCTTCCCGCGCAAGATGGTCGCCGTGCCTGCGCCGCGGCGGCCCGGGACCGCAAGGTTGCGGCTGTAGAACGTCACGAGATCGAGCGCCTCGTCCCCTATCTCGGGCCGGCCGCCATCGGGGGCGGTGCGGCAGGCGGCCTGCGACGGCGTGCAATCGCCCCAGCCTGCGGGCAGAAGCGTCGTGGACAGCCCCAGATCGCCCGAGAACGCCTCGGCAGCCTGCTGACGCACGGTGGGCGAGCCCGCCTTCCAGCCGAAGCGGCCGAGCGTCGGCCCGCCCGCCTCGCGCGGCGCTACCCGGGCGGCCCGCCCGGAAATGCCGTCGCCATCGGCATCGTCGGGGTCGGCATGGGCGAGGATCTCGGCCTCGGGGATCGCCTCCAGCAGGCCCAGTCCGATCATCGGCGGGGCAACCCGCGGGCTCAGGACCACGGCGGGGTCGAGCGGACCGAACCCAGGGGCGTCAACGCCCGGGCGCGGCGCCCGCAGCATGACCGCCGTCCCATCGTCGAACGTCACGGGCCAAGGGGCGTAGGCGATGCTCACCCGCGCCTCGACCACCTGCCCGACGCTGCCCGCGCCCTGGATCTGGTGGCCGTAGACCGGATCGGCCGCACCGTCCCGCGACAGGCGCAGGAGATAGGAGACGGCATCCTCCCCCGCCTCGGGCGGATGGCCGCGCCCGTCCTTGAGATGGCAGCCCTGGCAGGCACGGGCGTTGTAGAGCGGGCCGAGCCCGTCGGACCCGCGGGTCGAGGATGGCGCGCTGACCCAAAGCTTGCGGAAAAGGCCATTGCCGACCTTGAAGGCCAGTTCGCGCTCGAACGCCATGGTGGCCGATGCGGCGCTGAACGCGTTCGGACCGGTGAGGCGGACGGTCGCCGCGCCGCCCGACAGGTCCTCGAACGGTTCGGCTTGCACGAACCCCGTCGCAGGACGTACGACCTCCGCGATCCGGGCGGCCTCCGCCGTCGTGCGCGGCAGCGGTGCGACCGGCGGGGCCAGCAGGATGAGCGTCGTCGCGGCCGCGAGCCAGGCGCCCGACCCCGTCACGGCCGGACCACCGCGCACTGCGCCGCCGGGGCCCGGGTCCCCGCCCCAGGGAACGCGAGGCCCCCCGGCCGACCTCGGCCGTCCGCTGCGGACATGGTCCGCGCGGGGGAGGCAGCGCGCCTCCGGTCGATTGCCGCGCGGACAAGGGCGCGGGCGGGGATGCCGACACGCACCGCGGACACCCTACTGGAACACGGCCGGGGGATTATCGAGGCTGTCGGACCCCTCGATCGTCACAGGAGACAGGCGCAGTGCGGTGACGGCGCGCTCGATCTCGCGCGTCTGGTTGACCAGCGCATCGACGGCGGCGAGGATCAGCGCCGCCCCCTCCTGCGATCCCGGGGCAAGCATCTGGTCATAGGCGAACCCCGCCTCGGCCTTCGCCCTGATGGCGCCAAGCGCCGAGACCGAGGCGTCGAGCCGCGCCGCGAGCGCCCGGCCCGTCGCGGGGTCCGCCTCGGCCAGCAGGTCGGCCAGGCTCGGGCCCGCGACGATCGTCCCGTCCACCCGCGTGTAGCGCCCGGCGAACACGTTGCGGATACCCACGCCATCGAAGTAGTGGCTGTCATGGGTGGTGTCGGAAAAGCAGTCATGCTCCTCCTCCGGGTCGTTGAGCATCAGGCCCAGGCGCATCCGCTCGCCCGCGAGCTCGCCGTAGCTGAGGCTGCCCATCCCGGTCAGCAGCGCGGTCAGCCCGGTATCGGGATCCGCCGTCACGGCCGCGCGCGCCGCACCCCCCGGTGCCCACTGGCCGACCATCCAGGCGAGGTCATCGATGAGCAGGCCGGTTGCCACGCGCAGGTAATCCCCCCGCCGGTCACAGTTGCCCCCGGTGCACGAAGGTCCCACCGCGAAGTCCGTCCAGGGCCGCGCCCCGGCGCCCGGTCCTGTGCCGTTCAGGTCCTGGCCCCAGAGCAGGAATTCGACCGCGTGATAGCCCGTGGCCACGTTGGTCTCGATCGCGTCGGCCTCCTGCAGCGTGTCGGCGAGGAGCGCGGGCGTGATCTCGGCCGCATCTACCGCCACCCCGGACAATGTGAACCGGGGCGTGGCGATGACGTTCAGCCCCGCATGGGGGTTGTCGTCCGTCGGCCCGCGCCCCGCGACGTAGTCGATCAGCCCTTCGTCGAGCGGCCAGGCGTTCACCCGACCCTCCCACGCGTCGACGATGGGGTTTCCGAACCGGAACACCTCGGTTTGCATGTAGGGCACCCGCGCTGCGCGCCAGGCATCGCGGGCCGCCGACAGCGTCGCATCCGATGGGGCCGCGAGCAGCGCCGCAACCGCGGCCTGAAGCGTGCGTGCCGTCGCGTGGGCGTCGGCATACCCCGCACCCGCAAGGTCGGCATAGGTCGCCACGACCGCGGCCCGGTCCACGGCGAGGGCGGGCGACGCGGCCCCGGCGAGGAGCACGGTTGCAAGGCCCATCCAAGCTCAGACGCACATTCAAAAACGGAAAGCGGTGCAGCGCCATCATGCATGCCCAGCCAAAGGCCAGCCATTTGCCTCTGCCGAGGCGCCGTTGCTGTTTCTCCCGTTCTTTGACAATATCCGGGTAAAGACCCAGGCTGGAATTGTTGAGAAAGACACGGCCGTTGACTTCCCCGGTATCGACCGAAATTGCGTGTCCGGCCGCGATATGCTGTATTGCCAAGTCCAGTTCCAGCGGAATGCCAAGATCCTTGGCGAAATGATTCAGGGTGCCAAGCGGCAGCACACCCAACGTACTGCCCGTGCCGACCAGAATTGAGGCCACCTCATTGATAGTGCCGTCGCCACCGCCGGCCACGACAATCGGCGCGCCGGCAGCTACCGCGCGTCGCACGGTGTCTGCAATTTCGTCCCCGCTTTTGGCGAGCGTGATGTGCGCCTCGATTCCGCAGGCGCGAAATTTTGCCGCGAGCGTATCCGCCCATTCGGTAGTATGGCCATCGCCGGAGGCGGCGTTGACGACGACCGTGAGTGTTGGTGCATTTTTATCATGCATGGTGGTATGCCTCGCAAGCCAATTCGTGGG
>JANNOT010000260.1:0-8877 GCA_031399375.1 Paraoceanicella sp. | reverse complement strand
CAGAAATTGGCCCCGGCATTCTCGCCATAGACCTCCTGGTACTTGATGCGGAACTCCTCCAGCGTCTCGGCCTGCGGGCCCGGGACGCCCGGGGTGGGGAAGTCGGCATAGATCGTGTCGCCGAGCAGCACGAAAAAGTCGAGTTCCGCCGCGGCCACGTTGGCGATGGCGGGATAGGGGGCGAGCTCGCCGCGCCAGTCGCCCGTGACGCCGAAGCGCAGGCCGTTGTAGCCATCGTCACCGGCCGTCTCGAAGATGCCGTCGAGGGTCGAGCCCGCCGCGTCGGTCACGCGGTAGTAGTAGTCCGTCCCCGCATCGAGCCCGTCCACGATCACCCGCGCCGGGCGGTCGGTGTCGCCGACGAAGGCCGTGACGGTGGACACCAGCGTGCCGAAGGTCGGATCGCGCGAGACCTCGAAGGTGATCAGCCCGCGCGCCGTGGACCGCGCCCAGAGCACCGCGCTGTCCTCGGTCACGTCGCCTGCGGCGACCCCCTGGGGCAGGGTGTCGGCATCCGCGCCGCCGGTCACCCGGTCGATGGCGCGCGGGTCGAAATCGGCGGCGATGGGGGCGGCACCGACCGCCTCCAGCGCGTCCGCGAGGTCGAAATACTTGAAGTTGGTGGCGTAGTTCTGGATTTCCCCGTCCTCGGGATCCGGGAACACCACCTGGGGGTCGTCGGACCCGTCATGGAGGACCATCAGCCCGTCCTCGAACCCCGGCAGCGCGAAGGAGGCGATGTCGATCCCGTCGCTTTCCTCCACGCGGTCGGCCGTGTCGCCGTCGGTCACGGCGAAGCTGCCGATGACCACGGCGGTCTGGCGGTCGAGGACGGTGAAGCTCGAGTCCCCCTGGGACGATATGATGATCGCCCCCGCCCCGTTGTCGCCATAGACCACGCTCACGCCCTCGATGTCGGGCACGAAGCTGTCGTTGTTGGCAATGAGCGTGAAGGTCTCGCCCCCGCCGAAGGGTTCGGCCAAGGGATCGGCGGCGAAGGCGAAGAGGCCGTAGGCCCCCTCGGTCGCCACGTAGCCGATGCCCGTCTCGCGGTCGATGGTGATGCCCTCGGACTGAAGGTCCTCGGCGTCGAGCCCGTCGGGGTTCGGCAGGTCGAGGATGCGCACGATCTCGGCCGACACCACCCCGCCCGTCTCGGTCAGGCGCAGCTGCGCGATCTGGCCGCCGCTCGCCTGGGTCACGAACACGTACTGCGACCCGTCGATCAGCGAGGTGTAGGTGGCAAGCCCGTAGGCCGTCGCCTCGCCGTCATCGACGCCGAAGATCGACGCAGGCACGGCGCCAGTCACGTCGGACAGCTGCCCGTCCGCCCCGATGGCATAGATCGCCAGCGTGTCGTTCGCCCGGTCCGACGCGACGGCGAGGTCCATGCCGCCGAGGCCGTAGACGAGATCGACGTTGTTGTAGCGGATGCCCGCGGGCTCCACGCTGTCGATTTCCTGCCCTGCGATGTCATAGACTCTGAGGCCGCCATTCTTCATCGCGGTGATCACCAGCCCGTCGCCTTCCGGCGTCAGATAGATCGCCGGATCGTCAGCATCCGCCCCTTCCACCGCCAGCAGCGCATCGGTCGCCGCGCGCCCGGTGTCGGGATTGTCGGTGAAGACGCCGTCCACGCCCGCGTTGAGGATGGCCGTGTAGAATTCCTCCGGGCTCAGGAACCCGCCCTCGCCGTCCGGGACCTGGGTCTCGTTGCGGTGGGTATAGGCATGGACCAGAAGCCCCGCCGCCTGGGCATCGTCCACCAGCCCCGTCTCGACCAGCCCGGTAAAGACGAGCGCGAGCGACGGCCCGATCCCCTCGGCAAACACTTCGGCGAGCGCGGCCAGCCCCTCGGGCGTGATCAGGTCGCCATAGGTCGTGTCGGCATCGATGAAGGGCAGAAGGTCGTAAAGCCCCGCCGCATCGTTCTCGGCAAACGCGAACCCGATGTCGGACGGCCGGCTGTTGGGATTGCCCCCGATCAGCTGCACGAGCGGGATGTCGAGCCCCGCCTCGGGCAGGATCTCGGTCTGCAGCGTAAGGAGATTCGCCACCTCGAAGCTCTGGATGAAGATCCGCTCAGGGTCGGTGAACCCTTCGGCCACCAGAGTGTCAACGAGCGTCTGCGAGATGTCGAAGCCCTGCCGGGCGAGGAAGGTGGGATCCTTCGTTTCGGGATAGATCCCGATCTTGCGGCCCGTCTCGGCCTCGACCTCGCGCACCAGCGCGATGACTTCCGCCAGGGTCGGGATGTCGAACTGCCCGTCAAAGGCCGCCGATCCGGGGCGCAGGGCGGGCTGGTCCTCGACCGCACGCAGGGTCTTGAGCTCGGCCAGGGTGAAATCCTCGACGAACCAGCCGGTGACCTGCTGGCCGGGGAAGATTTCTTTGGTGGTCAGGCGGTCGGCAAATTCCGGGCGGTCGGCCACGTCGGTGGACCGGAACGCGACCGACCCATCGGGCGCGAGGAAGGCGAGGAACGGCTCGTGCCGGGTGACCAGCACGCCGTCGCTGGTGATCACGAGGTCGGGCTCGATGAAATCTGCGCCCAGCTCGATGGCGAGCGCGTAGGCGGCCAGCGTGTGCTCGGGCCGATAGGCGCTCGCCCCGCGATGGCCGATGACGATGGGCGCATCCTCGGGGTCGGGATAGCGCAGCTCGGATGGGGTCTCGAGCACGGGCGCAATCAGCGGCGTCTCGCCCAGCTCGAGGGCAAAGGCGAGGACCTGCGTCTCTTGCGCCGGGCTGAAGTTGTTGTCCGACGTGATGATCAGCGTCTTGCGCCCGTCGGCCAGATCGGGGCCGAGGGCCAGCGCCTCGAGATTGTCGAGCGTAATGCCAAGATCGCCGAGATCGAGCAGCAGATCCTTCTGGGCAATCTGATCGATGACGGGCTCGAAGGACCCGTCCTCTTCCTCCTGCGGCAGGGCGGCGACACCGCTCACATCCGTCGCGCCCTGGAGACGCACATGGTAGAGCTTCACCCCATTGCCCACGCCGTTCGAGAACGAGCGTTCCAGCGCAAGGAACGAGCCATCGTTGTCGAGCGCCAGCAATTCCACCAGCCCGTTGGTGGCAAAGCTGCCCGCGGGGACCGGATCGGCCGCGACCGGCTCGGTCAGGTACGCGAACTCCGCCACCGGCTCGCCCGTCGCGACGTCATACTGGATGATGCGAACGGTCGAGCCCGTCAGGGTGGACGCGGCGTGGCCGTCCTGGACCAGCGCATTTTCGGTCGCGGTGAAGGCATAGCGCCCGTCCGGCGTGGTTGTCAGGCTCTCGAAGGCGAGGTTGTTGCGGATGCCGGACGACGCATCGGTGGTGGGGAGGAATTTCTCGTCCACCTCGAACTCGGTGATCTGCTGCCCATCGCGCCCGAAGCGGTTGACGAAGGGGGCGACCTGCGGCCGGGCGGCCACGTCGCCCTCCGACGAGATCAGAAGATCGCCGTCCAGCGTCAGCGCGATCCCCTCGGGGTCGAGCGACAGGGCGGGGAAGGTCGTCCCGTCCGGGCGGGTAAGGAGCGTCACATCGGTGAAGGTCACGTCCCCGTCCGACAGCGCCCCGTCCGACAGGTCGATGTCGAGGGTATAGTAGCGCGCGGGGTTGAACTGCGACCGGTCGTCGGCAATGGCAAGATAGCTGTCCGTGCTCACGTCATAGACCATGCCCGACAGGCCGCCCACGATCGTGCCGTCAAAGACATATCCCGTGGGGAAGCTCGCCTCGCCCACGAACTCGATGGAAATCGGCGCGCGGCGCACGTCGCCGAGCGAGAGGTCCGCCGCGACCAGCCGGTGGTCCGAGGAGGGGAAGGGAAACACGCCCGTCAGGTTCTCGAAGGGCGCGCCGATGCCCGGCCAGAACACCTCGCCGCCTTCATAGGTGAAACCCGCGACCGACGGCAGGACATAATCGACGCGAATGTTGCCCACCGTCGTGTCGGGCCCGAAATCGGCGGTGTCGAAGGCGGGGTTGCCCAGATTGGTGTCGTTCAGGGCGCCCTGTGCCTCGGCCTGGTCCACACCGCCCTGGCTGCCGGGCGTCACATCCGGATCGGTGGGCGAGCCCAGGATCGCGTCGGTGGTGAAGAACTGGTCTGCTGCCCCCGGGAACGCGTCGCCGTCGAAGGGATCGGCGTTGTAGTCGCCCACGATCACGAACCGCGCACCTGCGTCGAGCCCGCCCGCCACACCCGCATCGTCCACGATGTAGTCAGCCGCACCCGGCGTCACGTAATCGGTCCATAAGCGGATCTCGTCGAAGTTGCGCTTGCCATTGCGGTCCTCGGCCCCGTCGAAGACCGGCGGGGTGGGATGGGCGGCGAGCACATGCACCGTTTCGCCGTCGATCACCACGGGCACGTCCACGTGGTTCTTCGACGACAGGCGCAGCACCGCAGCCTCTTCGGCCGTGTAGAAGCTGGAGGTCGGATCGGCAGGATCATGGGGGTTCGCGGGGTCGAACAGCGGGCGGCCGTTCTCGGTGTCAAACAGCAGCGCATTGGGCATGTCCGCCCAGAGAAAGTCCTGGAACGTCCGGATGTTCGCGGTGTCGATGGGATACTTCGAATAGATCACGAACCCGAACTGGCCCGGAAAGAACCCGAAGCCGAAGGCATCGTCCGGGCCGCCGACGGCGCCGTTGTTGTTGAGATCAAGCCCCGTGGGGATGCCGGTATTGGACGGCGCGGCATAGGAATAGGGGTAGTCGACCGGGTCGGCACCGTTCTGGCCGATCGCGAGGTAGTTTTCGGCGAAGAGCCGCGCGGCGGTGCCGGTCGGCTCGTAATCGAACTCGTTGACCAGGATCACGTCGGGGTTCGCGCGCTGGATGATCTCGGCGATCACCCGGGCCTGCGCATTGGCGGGCGTGGACAGGTCGGACACGAGCTGCCCGTCGGCGTTGCGGTTCAACGACGCATTGAACGTCGCAAATCTGACAGTCTGAGACACGTTCTGCGCTCCCCGGCCCGATGACTTTGCATGGCGTGGGGCGCGAGGATCTCCCCGCGCCTTCCGGGACGAGTCGTTAACAGAGGGTTATCACAGAATTGCTACGGGCTCGGCGGTCAGGCCGCGGCCCAGGGCGTGCGGGCGCGCAGGGCGGCACGGAACGTCTCGGTCGTGCGGGGCAGCGGTTCGCCGGTCTGCCAGTCGCAGATCACGCCGTGGCGGCGGACGAGGGCGGCGGGCGTCAGCGAGCCATCCAGGAGCCCTGCCGCCGCGTCCCCGGGCGGGGTGTCGAGCCAGCCACGGCGCGCGGCCGCAATCTCGGCCCGCAAGCTGGCGGTGCGCGCGGCATCGACCCGGTAATCGTCGATCTCGGGGTCCACGGCGTCGATCGCGACGCCGTAGTCCCGCGCCGCACCCGCCACGGTGACATAGCCGTCGATCACGTCCTCGAGCACCGCGGCGGGGTCGCGCTCCAGCGGATCGCCCCGGCCCCCGCCACCTGCGGAGGGGCGCGAGAACACATCACCCCCCTGCACCGGCACGCCCGAGAAGACCGCGCCGAGCCAGCGCGGCGGCTCGCCCGGCCGGGTCAGGGTCACGCCATGGGGCACGCTCGGCAGCCCGCCGTCGATGCCCCAGGTGATGCTGCGCGCCCGGTCGCAGCAATAGGACATGACCGTCGGCCCGATCTCGGTCAGCCGCCCGCCCTTCCTCACGCCGCAGCCGCCACGGAACCGCCCCGGCCCGCCGCTGTCGGCGGCAATCATGTGCTCCGTGGTGATCACCGGGGTCAGCCGCTCCTGCGCCTCGCAGGACTGCACGGCAAGACCCACGCCAAAGATCGGCGAGGTGGCCGAGGACCCGTCGCGGTCCGACCGCCCGCCCCAGCCGCCCGCCATCCAGTCATACCACATGAAATACGCGCCCTTGCGCCCGTCGCGCGCATCGCGCCCGCCCACCAGCAGGTATTCGAGGTTGAAGCAGCAGGCGAGCGCGCGGTCCGGCAGCACCTGGGACCAGAGCTCGAACACCGCGTTCATGATCTTCTCATAGGCGCCCGAGCAGAAGCCGGACACGGCCACCGGATGGGGCGCGTTCACCACCGTCCCGGGCGGAAGGATCGCCTCGATGAACCGGTAGAAGCCGGAATTGAGCGGCACTTCGGGGAAAAACGTCTTGGTCCCGGCCACGAGGGCGCTGAAGGCCCCGCCCGCGCCCGCGTTCAGGAAGCAGCCGATGAACGGGTGGCTCCCGGTCAGGTCGTAGTGGACCGACCCGCCCGAGATGGTCATGGAGACGGCGATGGGGATCAACCCCTCCGGCTGGCCGGGATCCTGGTCGATGAAATCGCGCGTGGACCACGTGCCGTCGGGCAGACCCTCGACCTTGGCCCGGGCGAAGCGCTCGACATAGTCCTGGCATTCGCGGAACGCGGCGAGGATGACCTCGACCCCGTAGCGCTCCACCAGTTCCAGCAGGCGCTTTTCGCCGATGGCGGTGCAGCCCGCCTGGGCGAGCAGGTCGCCCATGGCATCGGCGGGGGCGCGGGTGTTGCTCACGATCATCTCGGCGATGTCGGTCAGGAATTCGCCCCGCCGCCAGAGCCGGATGGGGGGGATGCGCAGCCCCTCGCCGAAATGCTCGCGGGCCTGGATGTCGAAGGATCCCGGGACCGTCCCGCCGATGTCCGCCCAGTGCCCGTTAGACTGGGCGAAGGCGATGAGTTGCCCTGCGTGGAAGATCGGCCGGATCACCCGCACGTCGCAGAAATGCGTGCCGCCCGCATAGGGATCGTTGATGACGAACACGTCGCCGGGGTGGATGTCGCCGCGGAACCGCTCCACCACCGCCTTGGCCGTGAAATGCAGGGTGCCGACATGCACCGCGATGTCGCCCGACCCCTGCATGACGGTGTCGCCGTTCGCGTCGCAGAGGCAATTGGAAAAGTCGCGACAGTAGATGACGAAGGAATAGCAAGTGCGCAGCAACTGCTCGGACATCTGGTCCACCAGGTTGCCGAAGCCGTTCTTCAGCACCTCGAACGTCACGCGGTCGAGCTCGGGATGGGTCATCGGGCGGCTCCCTCGAAACGGGCGACGATGTGGAGATCGGGGGTCACGACGCCGCCCGATCCGGGGGGCAGCACGACGGTGCTGTCGAGCTGCTCGATGATTGCGGGACCCGCGATGGCGGCGCCCGGTCCCAGCGTTTCGCGCCGGTAGACGGGGGTGTCCACGTAGCCGCTGGCTTGCGCGAAATAGACCGGGCGGTGGCCGATCGGCGCGGGCGTCACGGCGGGGGTGGGGGCGGGCGGTGCGGCGGCAGGCTTCGGCACCCGGCCCACGGCGACGACGCGGGCGGCATAGACCTCGACCGAGCGTCCCTCGTCGCGGAACGAGAAGGCGCGGGCATGTTCGGCGTGGAACCGGGCAAGCGCGCCCGCCACCGTCTCTCTCCCCGGATAGTCGATGGTGAGCTGGCGCCACTGGCCCGCATAGCGCATGTCGATGGCGCGCGTCAGGACCATGTCGGCGGGCGCCACCCCTTCGGCAGTCAGCCGCGCCCGGCCCTGGGCGTCGAGCTCGGCGAACATCGCCTCGAGCCGCCCCTCCGCCCCCGCATCGGCGGGAAAGAGGCACATGGCCGCGAGGTCGTGGCGAATGTCCACCAGCAGGCACCCCATGGCCGAGGCCACGCCCGGGTGGCGCGGAAAGATCACCACGGGAATGTCGAGCTCGCGCGCGAGGTCGCAGCCATGGAGCGGCCCGGCCCCGCCGAACACCACCAGGGCGAAATCCCGCGGGTCGTAGCCCCGCCCGACCGAGATCAGCTTGGTCGCGTCGGCCATGTTGGCATTGGCCACCCGCACGATGGCATGGGCTGCCGCATCGTCGTCGAGCCCGAAGGGAACGCCCACGGTCTGGCGCACCGCCAGGTGCGCCGCATCGCGGTCGAGCGGCACCCGCCCGTCGAGCAGCGCGTCCCCCAGCCGTCCCAGCACCACATTGGCGTCGGTGTTGGTCGCCTGGGTCCCACCCTTGCCATAGGCGGCGGGGCCCGGCTCGGCCCCGGCACTCTGCGGACCGTTGCGCAGGGAGCCGCCCGCATCGCGCCAGGCGATGGACCCGCCGCCCGCGCCGATGGTGATGACCTCGACGGACGGGAACATGATCGGGTGGCCGTATTCGACGCTCCAGGTCCCGGTCATGCGCAGCTCGCCCCGGCTCATGAGCGCGATGTCGGTCGAGGTGCCGCCCATGTCGAGGCTGATGGCATCCTGGAACCCGCAGGCCCGCGCGATATGCCCGCCCGCGATCGCCCCCGCCACGATGCCGGACGACGCGAGCCGGGCGGCGTAGCGCCGCGCGCCCTCGGCCGTCAGGACACCCCCGCCGGAATGGAGGATCAGGAGATCGCTCCCGCACCCCTCCGCCTTCAGCGCGCGGTCGAGCTCGGCCACATAAGCCGCCACGACCGGCCCCACGGCGGCGTTGATCGCGGCGGTGGAAAAGCGCGGATGCTCAAACATCTCGGGGCAGATCTCTGCCGAGGCGCAGACGAAGACGCCCGGCAGCTCCTCCTCCAGGATCGCGCGGGCGCGGGCCTCGTGGGCGATGTTGACATAGGCGTTCAGAAAACAGACCGCGACCGCCTCGTAGCCCCGGCGCCGCAGGGTGCCCGCCAGGCTGCGCAGCCCCGCCTCGTCCAGCGGTTCCACCACCGCGCCCTTGTGGTCGATCCGCTCGGTCACCTCGAACCGGTCGCGGCGGCGGATATAGGGTGGCGCGGTGTCGTTGTAGGCGTCCCAGAGGTCGGCCTTGGTCCCGTCGCGGATCTCCACCACGTCGCGGAAACCCCGGGTGCAGACCATGGCGGCCTTGGACAGGCGCCGGGTGATGAGCGCGTTGGTCGCGACCGT
>JANNOT010000155.1:0-2305 GCA_031399375.1 Paraoceanicella sp. | reverse complement strand
CGCACCCGCGCCAAGCGCCGCGTCAGCTGCGGCCACCACATCCTCCTCCGCGCCCACCACCAGCTCGTCGAGGATGAAGTCGTGCTTGAGGAACCTGCCCGTCGTGGCGTTGTCCGCGCGCCCCAGCTGCGCGCCGGCAAGGCCCAGGTCCCGCGGAAGCGGGTCGAGATTGGCGAGCGTCGGCGTCTCGGGCGCCCGCTTTTCGACATAGGTGATCCGCACCGTCACGTCGGCGACTGCCATGCCGGGTGCCCACAGCGACCCCCAGAGCCCGATCAGCAGACCCGCAAGGATGCGCCACGCCCGAATGATCCGTCCTCCCCCAGATCGACTTTTGTCGTGATCGTGGGCGCAGGGCAGGGGTCGGGTCAACCCGCGACGTAGGTCGTAGCGCTACCCCCCGCGCCCTAAGTCGAATGGCCTGCCCTGGCGTCAGCGCATATGCCGAAGGGTGTTGAGCCGAAGGAGAGACCGATGACCCACCCCATGCCCCGCTATGCGCCCCACCTTCTGTCGGGGCTGGTTGCCCTTCTCGCTGCCGGGGCGGCGCTGGGGCATGGCGACGTCCAGCCCCAGCCTGTGGATGTGACGGGGCTGCCGGTCGTCGGCACCGACTGGGTGGACGAGAACCCGTACCGCAGCGGCGAGGCCTGGGCGGCCGCCGTGCGGATCGGGGATTCGGCGTATAACCAGAACTGCGCGCGGTGCCACGGTCTTGGCGCGGTCTCGGGCGGGATCGCCCCGGACCTGCGCTATCTGTCGGCCGACAGCGAGGGTGACGAATGGTTCGTCGAGCGGTTCCGCCTGGGCTATGCCCAGAACGGCGTCGCCAAGATGCCGGCCTTCGGCGAGCTTCTGGGCCAGGAGGCGGCCTGGGCCATCCGCACCTTCATCGAGACGCGGCCCGATGATGGGGCGCTCGATGCCCATGCCGCACGGCTGAAGGCCATCCGCGACACGCTCGCCGCGCAGTCCGAGGCGGTGAAGGGCGGCAGACCCTATGCCGAGGTGGAGCCCGAGATTGCGGCCATGCGCGACGAGATGGCCGTGATCGCGGCGTCCGTCGCGACCGCGTCGGGGGCGCCGCTGGCGGATTCGCCGGTGTCGCGCGCGGCCTTGATCCTCGACGGGACGCCCGACAGCCTCCACGCCGCCGCAAACGCCCTGACCATCGGGCTTTCGGCCGCCGAATGATCGGGCGGGCCGTCCTGATCGCCGCGGCGCTTCTGGCGGGCGGCGAGGCCGGGGCACGCTGCGTGACACCCACGCTCGACGAGCGTCAGCAGAATGCGAACCGCGACTTCGTGGGCCAGGATCTCGACACGATCCTTGAACGCGGGCGCCTGACCATCGCCGTCTATGCCGATTTCGCCCCCTATGCGTGGGAAGAGGACGGGGTGCTCCGCGGCGTAGATGTCGAGATCGGGCGCCTGATCGCCGCCACGCTCGGCGTCGCGCCGGAATTCCACATCGTTCCGGCGGCCGAGACGGTGGATGCCGATCTGCTCAACAACATCGTGCGCGGCTATGTCATCGGTGGCAGCGTGTCCAACGTCATGCTCCATGTCCCCATCAACACCGAATTTGCCTGCCGCAACGACATGGCCGTCCTGACCGGGGCCTATTTCGACGAGACGATCGCCATCGCCTATCGCCGCACGGATTTCCCCGAGGAGGCACCGCTGCCGGGATCGTTTCGGTTCCACACCGTGGCGGTGGAGAATGATTCGCTAGCCGACTTCTACCTCTCCAGCCTGGGCAACGGGATCCTGATCCCCCAGATCCGCCGATTCCCCACGCCGGACGCGGCCATGCGGGCGCTTGCGGGGGGCGAGGTGAAGGCCGTCATGGGCGCGCGCGCGCAGCTTGAGCATGGGGCGGTCGAGGGGGTCGCGGTGCACGCGCCGCCGCTGCCGGGACTGGCACTCGGGACCTGGACGGTCGGGGCGGCGGTCCGCACGACCTACCGCGATCTGGGCTATGCGGTCGATGACGCGGTCCAGGCCGCCATCGCCGACGGCCGCATCGCTGCAATCTTCGCCCGCTACGGCCTGACCTGGCGCCAACCCCAGGGGTGAGGGGCTATTGCCCCTTGGTCGAATATGCTTGCCCGGGCGCGTGGCCCTAGGGTCGACCCGAGAAGCGTCCTGACACGCTCCACCACGGGGGATTATTTTTATGGCTGCGGTATCGATGAGGGTGAACGGGGTTGTATTGGGAGGTGTTGTTGAGGGTCGGACGTTGCTGGTTGATTTTTTGCGGGGTGGTTTGGGACTGACGGGGACGCATGTTGGGTGTGACACGT
>JANNOT010000494.1:0-6050 GCA_031399375.1 Paraoceanicella sp. | reverse complement strand
GTGATCAGCCCCATGACGGCGAGGAGCGAGACGGTCTTGCCCGACCCGCTCTCGCCCACCACGCCCAAGACCTCGCCCTCCGCCACCTCGAAGCTGACGCCGTCGATGGCCCGTACCAGCCCCCGCTCGGTGCGGAAGGTCACGTGGAGGTCGCGCACCTCGAGGATCATGCCCGCACCCGCGGGTCGAGCAGGATATAGACGATGTCTACCAGCGCGTTGGTCACGACGATGAAGACCGAGGCGTACATGACCGTCGTCATGATCATCGGCAAATCGAGGCTCTGGAGCGCGTCATAGGTCAGCTTGCCGACGCCGTTCAGGCCGAACACAACCTCGGTCAGCAGCGCCGACCCGCCGACGAGCGCGCCGAAATCGAGGCCGAACAGGGTGACGAACCCGATCAGCGAGCAGCGCAGGGCGTGGTGGGTCAGGATGCGGGTCTCGCTCAGCCCCTTGGCGCGGGCGGTGCGGACGTAATCCTCCTGCATCGCCTCGATGATGCTCGCGCGCAGCACGCGGCCGTAGAGCCCGATATAGAGGATCGCCAGCGTGAACCACGGGATCACCAGGGTCAGGAACCAGCCCGCGGGATCCTCGAAGAGCGGCTTGTACCCCAGCGGCGGCACCCAGGAGAACACCCAGGTGTCGTGGTAGCGGCTCTGGCTCAGCAGGTTCATGACCTCGCCCAGCCAGTAGACCGGCATGGAAATGCCGATCAGCCCGATCACCATCAGCCCGCGGTCGAGCACGCTGCCCCGGGTCGCGGCCGCCACCACCCCGATCAGGATCGCGAACACCACCCAGATCACCGCCGCGCCAATCACCAGGCTGAGCGTCACGGGGATGGTGTCGAGTACCGCGGGCACGACCTTCCACCCGCGGTTGACGAAGGAGGTGAGGTCCTGGCTGATGAAGAGTTTCTCCATCATCACCCCATACTGCACGTAGATCGGCTGATCGAAGCCGAAGCTCTGCCGCACCGCCGCCAGCACCTCGGGCGAGGCGTTGCGCCCGGCGATCCGTGCCGCGGGGTCGGCGCCGGGCGTGGCGAAGAAGATCAGGAACACCATGACGCTGATGCCGAAGAGCACGAACACCATCTGCCCCAGGCGGCGGACAAGCGCGAGCAGCATCAGTCGCGCCCCAGCCGGACCTTGGAGCGCGGGTCGAGTGCGTCGCGCAAGCCGTCGCCGAAGACGTTGAGCGCGAGCACGGTCGCCGCGATGGCGATCCCGGGGGCGAGGGCCACCACGGGCCGTGTGTAGAGCAGCCCCTGCCCGTCCTGGATGATTGTCCCCCAGCTCGCCGCCGGGGGCTGCACGCCGATGGACAGGAACGACAGCGCGCTTTCCGTCAGCATCCCGATCGCCAGCAGCAGCGGCACGAACACGATCAGCGTGGTCATCACGTTGGGCAGGATGTCGTGGATCAGGATCCGGTGCGCCGGCACCCCGAGCCCGATGGCCGCCAGCACGAATTCGGACCGCCGCAGCGCCAGCACCTGCCCGCGGATCGGCCGCGCGACATAGGGGACATAGACGAGCCCGATGATGAAGATCGGCAGGCTCAGGCTGCCCGCCCGGATCTGGATCGGCCCGAGGCTGATGCCCTCCGCGATCAGCACGATGGAGAGCGAGATGGCGAGGAGATAGACCGGGAACGCCCAGACGATGTCGAGGATGCGCGACAGCACCCCATCGACGACCCCGCCGAAAAACCCCGCAATCAGCCCGATCGCGGCACCGAGGGTGATCGAGATCAGCGTCGCCGCGCCTGCGATCAGGAGCGAGTTGAGCCCGCCATAGAGCACCCGCGCCATCACGTCCCGGCCCTGGTTGTCGGCGCCGAGGAAGTAGCTCCCCAGCCGCCAGGTCGGCCCGATGGGGGTGTAGCCGAGGCCGAGCCCCTCGGTCGACTGCTCCATCACCGGCCGCTCCACCCCCTCCACCACGGTCACGGCGTCGAGGCTGGAGCGGAACGGATCCGTTCCGGCCCAGGCCGCATAGGCGGGCGCGAGCAGACAGGCGAGGATGATGAGGGCAAGGGCGACCAGCGCGGCCATCGCCACCCGGTCGCGGCCAAGACGGCGGCGCGCGGTGCCCCAGGGCCCGGCGCTCGGCCGGGCCCTGGGCGGTTCAAGAACGGCGTCGGTCACGGTCGGGGCAGCTCACTGCACCCAGGACTGGCTCACCATCCAGTAGAACTGGCTGTTGAACTGGAAATTGCCCAGACGCTTGGACACGAAGTCGATCCGCTTGGGGTTGAAGAGCGCCGTCGCCGGGGCCGCGTCGGTCACCGCCCGGTCGATCTCGGCCCACATCTTGTTCGCCGCCGCCTGGTCGGTGACCCCGAGCACCAGCGCCTCCTGCATCCGCGCGTCGATCGCCGGGTCGCAGAAGCCCGCGACGTTGATCGAGCTGTCGGAGCCTTCGTTGAAGCTGCCGCAGCCGAAAAGGATGTTGAGGAAGTTCGAGGCCGCCGGATAATCCTGATACCACTGGGTGATCGACATCTGCACCTTGTTGTTGGTGTTCTGGATGTAGGTGAACTGGATGTTCGACGAGATCGGCTTCACATCCGCCTCGTAGCCCAGATCCGTCAGCAGGCTCTGCAGGTAGACGCCGATGGACCGGGAAATCACCGTGTCCTCGGAGATGATCGTGACCTTCTGCCCCTTGGTGCCCGATTCCTCGACGAGCCGCTTGGCCGTGTCCATGTCCGGCGCGCTCCACGTCGTGCCCGGGTTCAGGGTGTAGGGGCAGTAGGGCTCGTGCCCGGGGAAGCCCACCGGCAGGACCTGGCATGCGGGGGCGGCGAGCACGGGGCCGCCGAACAGGTTCACGAGCTGGCGGCGGTCGATGGCATATGCCACCGCCTGCCGCGCCTTCATGTTGTCAAAGGGCGGGATGCGCGTGTTCATCGGCAGGTACCACCACGCGGTCAGCGGGGTGATGCGGACCTGGTCCTGGAACTTCGTCCCGATCTCGGCCAGCCGGTCGGTCGGGGGCTGGTCGAACATCCAGTCCGCCTCGCCGTTCTGCACCGCCGTCACCTGCGCCTCTTCGGTCAGGCCGAAATCGTACTGGATGACGTCGGGATAGCCGTCGGGCTGCGCCTCCCAGCTCCACACCTTGAAATGCGGGTTGCGCGCCATGGTCATGCCCTGGTTGGGGTCATAGGCCGTGATGTGATAGGCCCCGGTGCCGGGGATGGGGATCGATCCCTGGTCGGTCGCGGGCGTCTCGGCGGGCAGGATCGCGGCGTGGGGCAGCGACAGCTTGTCGAAGATCTCCGCATCGGGGCGTGTCAGGTTCAGCGTGACGGTCCGCGCCGCCTCGTCCCCGATCACCCCGCCGTCCAGCGTGCAGGTCGCAGGCTCGGCCAGGCAGGCATCGGCGCCGACGATGACCGAATAGAACCCGCCCGCCGTGGGGCCGGACACCTTGAAGATGCGCTGGAACGACGCGACGACGTCATCCACGCCCACATCGGTTCCGTCCGAGAACTTGACGCCCTCACGGATCCTGAAGACGTAGGTCTTTCCGTCATTGGTCGGCTCGGGCATCGCCTCGGCGAGGTTCGGAACCTTGGTGAAACCTTCGGCGCCCGCGGCCTTCTTGAAGGCAAAGAGGCCGTCATACATGCCCTGGAACACCTGCCAGTACTGCAGGGTGTAGTTGATGTGCGGATCGATCGAGCCCGCTGCGGACCGGGCGGTTAGGCGCATCGTGCCGCCCCGGTGCGCGTCCTGGTATTGCGCCAGCGCCGGCATCCCGGCCAGGATCCCCAGGGCGCAGGCGGCCCCCGTCGTCAACCATCTCTGCATCGGCGTGCTCCGCATGTCGTGGGAAAGGGGGGTCAGTCGTTCGCGTCCAGAAAATCGCCCACCACGGCCATGCAGGCCGCCTGCTCCTCGACATGGGGCATGTGGCTCGAATTCTCGAAGATCACCCAGCGCGCGCCCGGGATCCCGGTGGCGAAGGGTTCGACGCAGGCGGGCGTCGCCTCGTCATGGCGGCCGGAAATCACGAGGGTGGGGACCGCGATCCGCGGCAGCCGGTCGATCACCGACCAGTCGCGCAGGGTGCCGACCACGAAGAATTCATTGGGCCCGTTCATGGTGTGGTAGACGGTCGGGTCGCGGCCGATCTGATCGAAGCTCGCCGTCACCTCCGGCGGGAACGGCACGACCCGGCAGACATGGCGCTCATAGACCCACATGGTCGCGGCCTGATATTCGGCGCTGTCGGTCGTTCCTGCGGCCTCGTGAAAGTTGAGCTTGTCCTGGATGTCCGGGGGATAGGTCTCGCGCATGCGCCTGGCCTCGGACATCCAGAGCGCCATCGAGGCGGGCGAGTTCGCGATGGTGAGCGAGGCGAGCCCGCGGGGCCGCAGCACGCCGTATTCCGCCCCCAGCATCCCGCCCCAGCTCTGCCCCAGGACATGGAACCCGTCGCGGACGCCGAGATGATCGACGAGATTTTCGAGCTCGTCGATGAAGAGCTGCGGGGTCCAGAACGCCGCGTCCTGCTCGGGCAGGTGCGTCGAGTTCCCGCAGCCGATCTGATCGTAATGGATGACGGCCCGGCCGCGTTCACTCAGGAGCTTGTAAGCATCGACATAGTTATGGGCAGCACCCGGTCCGCCATGAAGGATAAAGACCGGCTTTTTTGACGAGGAGAGATCACCCGTTACGCGGTACCACGTCTCGTGGGATCCGAAGGGTGCCCGTGCCTCGATCGCGCTCAATCCCGCCCCTGCCCCCGTCCGATCCCCGTTAATCCGCGATGCTAGGCCCCCGTTCGAGACGACACAAGGGGCGCCCCGGGGCGGGTTCCGGGTGGTGCTTGGCACACTATGTCGCACCGTGGCAGGCCGGGCCGGGCAAGCCACAACCGGCGTCAGTCACTCTCTGACGACCGCGCCCAGAGGTTGATGTCCTTCTCCTCGGCGATCCGGTCGATCTCGCCCAGCTCCTCGGGCGTGAAGTCGAGCCGGGCGACGGCGCCCGCGCAGTCGATGACCTGCGCGGGCCTCGATGCCCCGATCAGCGCCGAGGTGATGCCGCCGTCCCGCAGCACCCAGGCGAGCGCCATCTGTGCCAGACTCTGTCCGCGCGCGGCGGCAAGCGCATCGAGCGCGCGCACGCTTTCAATCGCCCGCGGGGTGATCGTGCCGGGGTCGAGGCTTTTGCCCTGTGTCGCGCGGCTGCCCTCCGGGATCCCGCTCAGGTATTTGCGCGTCAGGATCCCCTGGGCGAGCGGGGTGAAGGCGATCGACCCGATGCCGAGCTCGGCCAGCGTCCCCTTCAGCCCGTCCGTCTCCACCCAGCGGTTGAGGATGTTGTAGCTCGGCTGATGGATCACGCAGGGCGTGCCGAGATCCGCCAGGATCGCCGCTGCCTCGCGGGTGCGCGCGCTGGAATAGCTCGAAATGCCGACATAGAGCGCGCGCCCCGACCGCACGATCTGGTCGAGCGCGCCCATCGTCTCGTCCAGCGGCGTGTCGGGGTCGAAGCGGTGCGAATAGAAGATGTCCACGTAGTCGAGGCCCATGCGCTTGAGCGACTGGTCGCAGGAGGCGATCAGCGATTTTCGCGACCCCCATTCGCCGTAGGGTCCGGGCCACATCCGGTACCCTGCCTTGGACGAGATCACGAGCTGGTCGCGCAGGCCGTGGAAATCGGTGCGCAGGATCTCGCCGAACGCCACCTCCGCGCTGCCGGGCGGCGGGCCGTAGTTGTTGGCGAGGTCGAAATGGGTGATCCCGTGGTCGAACGCGGTCCGGCAGATCTCGCGCTTCACCTGATGGGGCGTGTCATGGCCGAAATTGTGCCAGAGGCCGAGCGAGACGGCAGGCAGCATCAGGCCGGAGCGGCCGCAGCGGCGGTAGACCATGCGGTCATGGGTGGGGCTATTGGGGGGTTCCTTCGGGGTGAGGGGTGCCCCTTCATGCCCGGGGGGCCGCGCTAACTAAAACCCGTTGGGGCTGCTTTGGACTGTCGGGGGGGGGTGGGGTTTGGGGTGGCTGGGTCAGGGGCAGGCTGCC
>JANNOT010000238.1:0-4288 GCA_031399375.1 Paraoceanicella sp. | reverse complement strand
TGGTGCGCCAGTCCGACGTGGCATGGGCAAAGCCCAGGGTCGCCGCGGCGCGCGCGGCGGCGGCATCGGTGATGTCGGCGACGGTGTGGAGATCCAGGTCGAAGGGCAGGTCGAATACCCGGGGGGCCGCGGTGAACCCGAACACATGCGCCTTGCCCATGAACCCGGTGCCGATCAGGCCGATGCGCAGTTTCGGTTTGGTCATGGCGCCGCTGCCGTCAGGCCGAGCGCCGCGGCGTTGACGACGAGCGCCGGATCGAGCCTGCCTGCGAAGTGATCGAGCACGTTTCGGACCGAATGGACCGCCAGACGCTCGGCGCCCTCGCTGGTCAACCCGGCAATGTGGGGCGACAGCAGAACCTGGTCGAAGGCCAGCAGCGGGTGGTCGGATGCGGGCGGCTCGTCATCGAAAACGTCGAGCCCCGCCGCCGCCACCCGGCCCGTGCGAAGCGCATCGGCGAGGGCGAGCTCGTTCACGATACCGCCCCGCGCGGTGTTCACGATCACCACGCCGGGCTTGACCCGCGCCAGTTCGCCGGCCCCGAGCGCGGGACGCTCGGCCTTGGGCGTATGGACGGAAATCACATCCGCCACGGCAAGCCCGGCGTCGAGATCGCCGACGGGGCGCACCACCCCTTCGGGCCAGCCATCGGCCTGCACCCGGGGATCATGGGCAATGACGGTCATGCCGAACGCCGTGGCCAGTGCCGCGACCTTGCGCCCGATCCGGCCATAGCCCAGGAGGAGGAGGGTCCTGCCGGCCAGCTCGCCCGCCTCCGTCCGGTTGCGCCAGCCCCACTGGCCCGGCGCGCGCACCGCCCGGTCTGCGCGCAGGGCGCGCTTCGTGGCGGCCAGCATCATCATCATCGCGTGCTCGGCGACCGCCACCGTGTTCACGTCGCCCACGATCGCCAGCGCGATGCCGCGCCGATCGAGCGCTGCCACGTCCACGGCATCATATCCGACGCCATGGCGCGACACGATGGTCAGCCGCACTGCCCGCGCGACGGTCGCGGAACCCAGCGGCTGCGTGCGCAGGATCAGGGCGTCGGCCCGGTCGATCAAAGGGGCATAGGACGGCTCCGACACCTCCTCGACCACGTCGAATGTCACCCCGGGCGCAGCGTCCAGCAGGGCCAGTCCCGCGGCATGGATCTTACCCGCGACAAGGATGTGGGGCATCAGTAGCCCCCGTCCTGGCGCATGGCGACCGCGTCGCCCGAGACATCGCGAAAGCGCGCGACCGCCGCCGCCGCCGCGGCCGCGGCCAGAAAGCGCGCGTCACCTCCGACCGTCGTCATGTCATACCCCCAGCCGATGGCCCGGGCCGCGTATTCGGCGCTGCCGCAATGGATCGCGGCGCGGATGCCGTGGCGCTTGCACGCGGCAGCGACCGCTTGCAGCGCGGCCACGATCTCCGGCTCCTCCCGGTCGAAACCGGGCGCGAGGCGGCCGTCCGACAGGCTGAAGCTCAGATCGGCAGGCCCGACATAGAGGCCGTCGAGCCCCGCCACGGCAGAGATCGCGTCCAGATTTCCCATGGCCTCGGCGGTTTCGATCATCGCAAACGCGAGGACCTGGTCGTTCGCCTCCTGGGCGATGTTCGGCCCCTGGGCATAGGCGGCGCGGGTGGGGCCGAAGCTGCGCACCCCCAGCGGCGGATAGCGCATGTAGCTGACGAATGTCGCCACCTGCTCGGGCGTGTTGGTCATCGGACAGATGATGCCATAGGCACCCGCATCCAGCGCCTTCATGATCGTTGCCGGGTCGAGCCAGGGCACGCGTGCCATGACGACCGTGCCGCTGGCCCGCATCGCCTGGAACATGGGCAGAAGGTCACCGTAATCCAGCGCGCCATGCTGCATGTCGACGGTGACGGACTCAAACCCCTGGGCCGCCATGATCTCGGCCGTGAACGGATTGCCGATGCTGCACCAGCCGTTGATCGTGGGCTTGCCCTGCGACCAGAGCGCCTTGAGTTTGTTCGGGATCATGCCCACACCACCTGGCTGGATTTGACGTCGAGATAGTCTCGGATCGCCTCGACCCCGCCTTCGCGGCCCATGCCCGAATGGTTGGTGCCGCCGAACGGCGCCTCGGATGCGGCCATCGCGAACGAGTTGATGCCCACCATGCCCGCCTTCAGCTCGGCGACGGCGCGCCGCGCGCGCCCGGGGCTTTGGGTGAACGCATAGGCCGACAATCCCATGTCGGTGGCATTGGCGCGGGCCAGAACATCGTCATCCGTCGAAAACCGGGCGATCGCGGCGATGGGGCCGAAATTCTCCTCGGCCATGACGGGCATGTCGTCGGTGCACCCGGTCAGGACCGTCGGCTCATGGAAATGCCCGGCGTTAAGGCCAGCGGCGCGCGCGCCGCCCTGGACCAACGTCGCGCCAGCCCGGACCGCGCCTGCGACGATGCTCTCGATCTCGGCCAGCCGACCGGCATTGATCAGCGGACCCATGCCGACCGATGGGTCGAGCCCATCGCCCAGCGTGATCGCCCGGGTCCGTTCCACGAACCCCGCGACAAAGGCGTCATGCAGGCTGTCGTGGACGTAGAACCGATCGGGGGTCACGCATACCTGTCCGGCATTGGCGAATTTCGTCGGCACGGCGGCGTTCAGCACGGCATCCAGATCGGCGTCGCCAAAGACGATCAGCGGCGCATTGCCGCCAAGCTCCATCGACACCCTCTTCAACGTCGCGGCGGCGTCGCGGATCATCTGCTGGCCCACGCGGGTCGATCCCGTCAGGGACACCTTGCGCACCGTCGCAGCGCCCATGATGGGGGCATAGGTCGCGGCGGCAGGCCCGATCACCAGGTTGACCGTCCCGGCAGGCAGCGCGCCTGCGCGGCAGCAATCGACCATCACCATCGCCACCCCCGGGGTCTGGGACGACGGGCGGACGATGACGGAGCAGCCCGCGGCAAGGGCGGGGGCCACCTTTCGCGCGACGAGGGCTGCGGGAAAGTTCCACGCGGTAAAGGCCGCCACAACGCCGACCGGCTCGCGATGCACCTCGAACCGCCCATGGGGCACGCGGGATTCGACGATGCGGCCATAGATGCGGCGGGCTTCCTCGGCGAACCAGCGGAACTGGTCGACGGACAGGCCCCACTCCCGGCCCGCCTGGGCAAGCGGCTTGCCGGTTTCGAGGCTGATCATCCGCGCGCCCTCATCGGTGCGGCGCTTCATCTCGTCTGCGATGGCGTGAAGCGCATCGGCGCGGTCGAACGCGGCCCTCGCGCTCCAGGCGGCGAACCCCATGGCGGCAGAGGCGATGGCGGCTTCGGTATCCGCGACGCGTGCCACCGGAACCTGCCCCAGGGGGCGCTCGGAAACCGGGCTGAAGACCGGCGCCGTCTCGCCGCCCTGTGCCTGCGTCCACTGCCCGTCGATGAAAAGCCCATGCGTGTCGTACATGTCAGCCGAACTCGCTCGTGTGGACGACGCGGCCCTCGGCGATGGATGTCATGGCCGCTTCCGCGAGAACCAGCGCCAGCCTCCCGTCCTCGAACCCGACCTCGGGCGATCGACCCCCCTCGATCGCGTCGACGAAGGCGTCGATTTCGGCGCAGAACGCCTCGCGATACCGTTCGATGAAGAAATGGAGCAATGGCTCGGCCCGGTCGGTGAAATCGGCGGTGTGCAGGGTCATGTGATGCGGTCGGCGGTTTTCCGAAACCGCCATGCCCGTACTGCCGAACGCCTCGACCCGCTGGTCATAGCCATAGGCAGCCCGACGCGAGTTGGTGATGACGGCCTGCTTGCCGCTCGCCGTCCTGAGCACCACGCACACCGTGTCGTGATCGTCCAGGCGCTGCATCAGGGCAGGATCGACCAGCCGGGACCCGGTCGCCAGCACCTCCACCGGCTCCTCGCCCAGGATGTAGCGGGCCATGTCAAAATCGTGGATCGTCATGTCGCGGAAGATCCCGCCCGAGACCCGAAGGTATCCCTCCGGCGCAAGCCCCGGATCGCGCGAGGTGATGATGACCTGGTGAAGCTCGCCAATGTCGCCCGCCATGACCGCCATGCGAACCGCGCGATGCCCGGGGTCGAAGCGGCGCACAAATCCCAGCTGGATCGGAACCGACCTGCCCGCGATCGCGGCCGCACAGGCATTAACCCGCGCAAGGCTGAGGTCGATGGGCTTCTCGCAAAGCACGGGCTTTCCGGCAGCCACGCACGCCTCCAGAAGATCGGCATGGGTGTCGGTCGAGGTCGCGATCAGCACGGCATCGACGTCGGGCGCCGCGAGAACATCCGCCACCGACCCCA
>JANNOT010000438.1:0-7241 GCA_031399375.1 Paraoceanicella sp. | reverse complement strand
CCGCATCGGGCGGCAACTCCCCGCTCCACCGGTACCGGTACACCCCGCCGGGGTGGCGCTCGCGGTCGACGCCGGCGACGAGCACGACCCGGTCGTACGCGGGGCGCTCGTCCAGCGCGTGGAGGATCCCGATGGGCCCGTACCCGAGGTCCTCGGCTCCCACCGGCTGCCCCCCGGCCACCAGGAAGTCCTTCGTTAGATTCGACTGATCCCATGTGGAGGTGGGATCGAAGGTGAACTGGGCAGGACGGCATAATCGGCGAACCGGGCGGTCGCCGGCACCTCGCCCGCGCGATAGCCACCGTCGTGCAGGATGAACGGGATGCCTGCGCGCGCGGCGGTCTGCGCGTCGACCTCGCTGTCCCCGACATAAAGCGCTGCACCATCGGGCATCTGGGCCAGCGTGTGGGCGAGCATCGCGGGGTCGGGCTTGAGGACTGGCAGGCTGTCGCCGCCGGTGATCGCGTCAAAGAAGGGCGACAGGCCGAGCCCGCCCAGGATCATCCGCGCCGGGTGCAGCGGCTTTTGCGTGCAGATGCCGAGCACATGGCCCCGCGCCTTCAGCTCGCGCAGCGCATCTACGACGCCGGGATAGACCAGCACCCCCGTCACCGGATCTGCATCGTAGAGCGCGCGGAACGCGGCGAGGTGCGGCACGACATCGCCCCCGGGGATGCCGCCCGTCGCACGCAGAAGATCCTCGACCTGCCGCCGCATCCCGTGGCCGATGAACGCGAGATAGGCCGACACCGTCACGGGCGGGCGGTCGAGCCCGACCAGCAGCCGGTTGCCCGCGGCCGCAAGCGACGGCCCGCTGTCAACCAGCGTCCCGTCGAGGTCGAACACGATATTGGCCATGGGCGGGTCAGGCCGCCCGCCACTTGATCGAACAGCCGATCGAGGCGGTCTGCTCCTCCGGCCCGCGCCCCGTCTCCGCAACCCGTCGCATCGCCTCGACCAGCTCGCGGGGTGCGTCGGGTGCCGACGGGCCCCGGCCCGCGGCATCGAGCCGCCCGCGGTACTGGAGTTCCGCCCGCGCATTGAAGCCGAAGAAGTCCGGCGTGCAGACCGCACCATAGGCCCGCGCCGTGTCCTGGCTGCGGTCGATCAGGTAGGGGAACGAAAAGTCGTGGGTGGCCGCAAAGGCCGCCATCCTGTCGGGCGCATCGTCGGGATAGGCGTCCCAGTCGTTCGACATGATCGCCGCGACGCCGAACCCCATCCCTTCCAGCACCCGGGCGTCGCGCACGAGCCGGTCGATGATCGCCTTCACATAGGGGCAGTGGTTGCAGATGAACGCGATCAGCGCGCCGTTCCTGCCCGCCACGCGGTCATAGGTCCAGACCCGCCCTTCGGTATCGGGCAGGGTAAAATGCGGAGCGGGCCAGCCGAACGCACAGACCGGGGGGGTGGCAGCCATGAACGTTTCCTCCTTTGGGGCGATGGTCCTCTGGGGTCAGTAGCCGAGTTCGCGGACCGCCGCCCGGGCCCCGGGCTTGCGGGCGCAGTCGTGGAAAAGGCGCACCCGGCAGCCGCGGCAGATCTCGTTGTCGGCCGCCTTGACCACCGCGTCGATGGCGTCGCCCTTGTTGGTGTGGAGCCGGTTCTCGCCCAGTTCCTCGATCACCTGCAGGCGGCGCAGCCGCTGGACCAGGGGCGGGAACTGCGCGACCATGTGAAAATCCCCACCCCGGTCGCGGGCATGGCGCACCTCGTCGATCAGAAGATCGCTGCCCGCAAGGTCGATGTCCCCGACGCCCTTCAGGATGAGCACCTTCAGCCGCTGCTGGGGCTTATCCCGCTCGATCCGGCGCAACTGCCGCTCCACATGCTCGACCGAGCCGAAGTAGAGCGTGCCGTCCAGCCGGATGATGGTGATCTGCGGACACTCGGCCAGGTTGTTGTCGCGCGCATCGACAAACTTGCGCGATCCGTTCACGAGCTTGGGCGCGCTGATGGTCACCGCGGGCTGCGAGCTCTTGTGCAGGAACAGGATCAGCGAGGCGATCACCCCGATATAGATCGCAAAGTCGAGCGCGACGAAGAGCCCGGCAAGGAAGGTCAGCGCGATCACCCCGGTCTCGGACCGGCTCGACCGCGCGACATGGCGGATTTCCTTCACGTCGATCAGCCGGTAGGCGACATAGAGGATCAGCCCCGCCATCGCGGGTACCGGGATATGGGTGATCAGCGGCAGGACCATGACCATGATGGCGGCCAGAAAGACCGCCGAGAACACCGCGGCCAGCGGCGTGCGGGCCCCCATTTCTGCGTTCACGCCCGACCGGGTGAACGATCCCGAACTCGGGTAGCCGCCGAAGAACGCGCCAACGACGTTCGAGAGACCCTGGCCCACGATCTCCTGGTTCGCGTTGAAGCGCTCGCGCCGGCGCACGGCAAAGGACCGCCCGATCGAGACCGCCTCGAGCAGCCCGATGAGCGCGATGGCGAAGGCGCCCTCGGTCAGGTAGGAGAGCCGCTGGAAGCTGATGGAGGGCACATCGAAGCTCGGCAGGGCCGCAGGCAGGGCGCCGACCATGTGCACCCCCCACGCCTCCGCCCCCAGCACCCAGCCGAGCAGCGAGCCGAAGACGAGGGCGATCAGAAAGGTCGGCAACCGCCGGGACACGCGCTGTAGCCCCACAACCGCCGCGAGCGTGGCGAGCGCGAGGATGACCGACAGGGCGTTCGTCTCCGTGCTCGCCGCGACCACGCGGGCGAGGCGATCGGGCACCGTCCCCCCGGCCTCGACCGTCAGGCCGAGCGCGTCGCCGACCTGGCTGACTGCGATCAGCAGTGCGGCCGCCGCCGTGAACCCCGTCATCACCGAATGGGAGACAAAGGCCACGACCGCGCCGAGCCGCGCCACCGCCGCCATCAGCTTCAACACCCCCACCATGATCGACAGCAGGAGTGCCAGTTCGACATAGACCTGGGTGTCGGGCAGCGCGAGCGGCGAAAGGGTGGCGTAGACCACGACCGACAATGCGGTGGTCGGCCCCGCCATCATCACCATCGACGACCCCCAGAGGGCCGCGATGATGACGGGGACCATGGCGGTGAAGATCCCGTATTGCGGCGGCAGCCCCGCGATGGTGGCGAAGGCGACGCCCTGGGGCAGAACGATCGCGGCCCCGGTCAACCCCGCATAGGCATCCGCGCGCAGCGTCTCGCGGTTGACCAGCGGAAGCCAGCGCAGGAATGGAAAGAACGCCGTGAGCTTCATCGCGCCCCCGCCGCTGCGCCCGCCCGGAATGCGCCACCCGGGACCGGGGCGCACCAGCATGCGCCGCACCCGCGCACGCCCAATCCGCTTACCGAAAAGCGCCGCCCCCTGCCACCCGCAATTTCTAGAGCCTGCGATGCAGATGCCGCAGGCAGAGCAGCCCGCACACCGCGAGCAGACCCGCAAGGGCAAGGAAAACGGCCCCGAGCCCGAAGACCAGCAGCAGAAGGCCGTAGACCAGGGCGGGCAGCAGGTCCGACACGTCGAGATACGAGCGGTAGACCGAGGTCATCGCCGCCCGCTCCATCGGCCGGGCGGCGCGGTAGAACGGCACACCCCCGACCGCATCGAGGGGAACGACGAGAAGCGCGGCCCCAAGCAGGAACGCGGCGCAAAGCTCTGGCGCGTCGGTCCCCGCGACCCCGGCGGCCGCGGCAAAAGCCGCCCCCCCCAGAAAGCAGACCGCCGAGACCCGCCGGATCCCGTGGCGGCGTGCGAGTCCCCCGGTGAGAAAGATCGTGATCAGCATCGCGTTGCCGATCGAGACAAGGAGCCCCCCCGCCTCGCGCCCCAGCCCGCCCGTGACCATCAGGATCGGGCCGTAGATGAAGAACGTGGCCCAGAACGCCGATCGGCTGAAGGCGATGAACCAGGCCAGGCGCAGCCGCGGCTGGTCCCAAAACCGCCGCAGCGCCTGCCATGGCAGCGGCGTCGCACGGCGCGCGGCGCTGAGCACCGTGTTTTCGGACAGGCGCAGATACCAGAACAGCGCGACCAGCACCACGCTCGCCCCCGCGCTCAGCCCGAACACCGCCCAGGGTCCGTGGGTGTCGTAGAGCCAGACCCCGCCATAGGGCGCGATTGCCCAGCCGATGGTGGAGAACCCCAGCCGGGCCGCGTCGTTCTTCACATAGTCGTGTTTCTCGATGTGATCGAGGATGTAGAGGCTGACGGTCACGTTCAGGCAGGCGGTACCCATCACCCGCAGCAGCATCCCCGCGACCTGCCCCGGTATCGTCACCGTCGCAAGCGTTACCGCCGCCCCGACGAGCAGTATTGCCCCCAGCGTGAATACCCAGCGCCGCGCCATCGCCCGGATCAGTAGCGGGATCGAAAAGCTGAAGACCATCGCGAGCAGTCCGACGCCGGTATAGACGAAGCTGACCGTGCTTTCGTCGCGCAGGAGGTCGTAGGCCTGGAGCGGGACGACCGTGGACAGGATCGCACGCGCGCAGGTCTCGACGAAGAACAGGAGGGCGAAGACCGTGACACCGGGCGCGGGGGCTGTCGGCAGCCAGATCGGGTGCCGCACGTGGGGCGTCATGTCCGGTGTCCTCGGTCCCTGTCGCGTCGCACGCTTGGCAGGTGCGATGCCCGCGGTCCAGCCCCGATGCGACAGACCGCCGTCGCACTTGTACCCCGGGCCGGGGGGGCTATGTGAATCTGGTGACAATGCCGCGGACCGTTTGACAGCACGTGCGATTCCCGGAAATGTAATCCGACGGACCAGGAGCGTTTGGGCGTGAATCTGACCCCGCGGGAGAAAGACAAGCTGATGGTGGCCATGGCGGCCGAGGTCGCGCGCCGCAGGTTGTCGCGCGGCGTGCGGTTGAACCATCCGGAGGCGATCGCGTTGATCACGGACTTCGTCGTCGAGGGGGCACGGGATGGTCGCTCGGTCGCCGACCTGATGTCGGCCGGCGCCGGTGTGATCCGCCGCGAGCATTGCATGGACGGGATTGCCGAAATGATCCCCGAGGTGCAGGTCGAAGCCACGTTTCCCGACGGCACGAAGCTCGTGACCGTCCATCATCCGATCCGCTGAGGAGGCAGGTCCGCATGCAAAAGCTGCTCGATTGGCTCAACGACCTCGCGGAGACGCTGCTGCCCCAGGGCGGTCCTGAGCCGATGCCGATCCCCGTCCGGGTGGACGACGGCAGGCATGGCGGGCACCGTCAGGGCGGGCATAATGCAGGCGGGCACCCGACCCGCGACCCGCGCTGACCCCTCGATGATCCCAGGCGAGATTTTTCCAGCGGCAGGCGACATCGAACTCAACGCTGGGGCCCCTTCGCTGACGCTCAGGGTCGCCAACACCGGCGACCGACCCATCCAGGTCGGCAGCCATTACCATTTCGCCGAAACCAACCCCGCTCTTGATTTCGACCGCGCCGCCGCGCGCGGCCAGCGGCTCGACATCCCGGCGGGGACCGCCGTGCGGTTCGAGCCGGGACAGATGCGCGATGTGCGGCTCGTGCCCTTCGGCGGGTCGCGGATCGTCTGGGGGTTCCGGGGCGAGGTGATGGGACTGCTCTGAGCTCTATGGCCGGGGCGGGCGCTGGTGTCAGGGGCGTGCGCCAGAACGGCGCGCGGGACGGGGGAGAAGACCACATGTGCGATGTCTGCGTGACCCAGGCGGTCAAGGACCGGATGCTGAGCCGCCGCGACGTGTTCCGGGCGGCCCCGGCGGCGGCCGCCGCGACCGTGGTCGGCTTCGGGGCGGCGCCCGCGGCCCTAGCCCAGGGCCATGGCCGGGTCGAGGACATGACCCATACCCTTTCGGAAGATTTCCCGACCTATTTTGGCGAACCGCAGTACAAGGCGACGCAGATTTTCAACTATGCCGAGCACAAGTTCAACATCGCGGTCCTCGAGGTGAACGAGCACACCGGTACCCATGTCGATGCGCCGTTCCACTTTTCGGCCGATGGCCAGTCGGTGGACCAGATCCCGGTCGGGAACCTCGTCGTGCCGCTCTGCGTCGTGGACATCCGCGAAAAGGCCGCGGCGAACCCGGACGCGCAGGTGACCCCCGATGACATTGCGGCGTGGGTTTCGGCGAACGGTCCGATCCCGGCCAATGCCTGCGTCGCGATGCTATCCGGCTGGGGGCCGAAGGTCGCGACCCCGGGGTTCCGCAATGCCGACGACCAGAAGGTGATGCACTTCCCCGGCTTTCACCTCGAGGCGGTCCAGATGCTGATCGCCGACACCCAGGCGATCGGGCTCGGGGTGGACACGCTCAGTCTCGACCATGGCCCGTCGCCCGATTTCGCCGCGCACTACGCTTGGCTGCCGACCAATCGCTGGGGGATCGAATGCCTCGCGAACCTCGAGGCGGTCCCGGCCGCGGGGGCGACGCTCGTGGTCGGCGCGCCGAAGCACAAGGGGGGCTCGGGCGGCCCGGCGCGGGTCTTTGCCCTGGTCTGAGCCATGGCGACTCTCCCCCTCCTGACCGACGCGGACGCCTCGCCCGAGGCGCGGGCGGTCCTTGACGACATCCGTGCCGCCCGGGGCACGGACTATGTCAACAATTTCTGGCGCGCGCTTGCCCATGACCCCGCGCTCCTGCGCGCGACATGGGAGCGAGCGAAGCTGGTCATGGCCCCCGGCGCGCTCGATCCCCTGACCAAGGAGCTGATCTACATCGCCGTGTCGGTGGCGAACGGGTGCAGCTACTGCGCCCATTCCCACACCGCCGCGGCCCGGGCCAAGGGGATGACTCCGGCCCAGCATGGCGAGCTGATGGCGGTGATCGCCATGGCGGCGCAGACCAACGCGCTCGCCACCGCGACGCAGGTGCCTGTGGACCCCGCCTTCGAGGCGTAAGCGCGTTTGACAAACCCAGGCCCGCTCGCGTCCTCTGGGGTTACCCGAACCCAGGAGCGCCCATGCCCGCACGCCTCTCCCGCCCCGACTATGCCGCGATGTACGGCCCCACCACGGGCGACCGGCTGCGCCTCGCCGATACCGAGCTGATCATCGAGGTCGAGCGCGACCTCACCACCTATGGCGAGGAGGTGAAGTTCGGCGGCGGCAAGGTGATCCGCGACGGCATGGGCCAGTCCCAGGCGAGCCGGGCCGAGGGCGCCATGGACACGGTCATCACCAACGCGCTGATCGTGGACTGGACGGGGATTTACAAGGCCGATGTCGGCCTGCGCGATGGCCGGGTCGCGGCCATCGGCAAGGCGGGGAACCCCGACACGCAATCGGGCGTGACCATCGTCATCGG
>JANNOT010000414.1:0-10795 GCA_031399375.1 Paraoceanicella sp. | reverse complement strand
GCCGCGCGGCGCAGCGCCTCGGCCGTCCCCGCGCCCCGGACCGCCAGCGCGGCGAGCCGGCGCAGCCGGGTCCGGAACTCCTCCACCCGCTCGCGCGCGGCCAGCGGCTCGTCCCAGGGGACCGCGCCCAAGAGGGCCGCGAGCCGCGGCAGGTCGTCGAGATAGGGGTGCGCCGCGACCCCTGCATCACCGGGTTTCAGCACGGGTTCGCGCGCCGCCGCCCGCCCCCGGGCCACGGCGGCCGAGGTCAGGGCACTGTCGGCAAATCCCGACCAATGCGCGGTCAGGATGTCGCCCGCGTCGATCCCCGCGTCGTCGAGCGCGCGTCCCGCGGTCGCCATCAGCAGGTCAAAGAAATCCGGTCCCCCCGCATCGGGCTGCGGCCGCCAGACCGATGGCAGCAGGCTGACGAGCCGCTCTGCCCCCCGCATCGCCCTATCCCCCCGCGGCCGACAGGGTGACGGAGCCGGGCGCGAGCCGCTCGCCCCGCTGCACCGCATAGGTATCGGCGGCAGCCCCCAGGGTGCGGACGATCCCGGCCGCCCCGGAGAGGTGCAGGGTAACGGTGTAGACACCCGCCGTCCCGGGCAGGGCCGGACGCGGCTCGGGCCGCGCCTCCCATGCCGTCAGGCTTTCGCCCCCGCCGACCGGGGCGGGCAGCACGAGGAGGAGCATGGGCCAGCCAAGGCTCGCCGCCGCCGCCGTAGCCTTCGCCGTCAGGGCCGCGAGCAGCCCCTCGAGCGCGGCGGTCACCGCGCCCTCGTCGGGCACCGCCGCCCCGGCGGGGATCCCGATCACCAGATCGGCCCGGGTCGGCAGCGCGGCATCGGCCAGCGCCAGCGCCCCCAGAACCGTGGGGCTGTCGGCGAGGGCCAGCACGCCTGCGCCCGCGTCGAGCCGGTCCGTCCCCCCGGCCCGGGCGCCGAGGATCGTCACGTCCTCCACCCCGGGCACGGCGAGGATCGCACCGGTCAGGCGGCTGATCCGCGCATCCTCGCGCAGCGGCAGGGCGGCGAAGAACGCGGTCACCGCCGCGCGCACCCCGTCATGGGCCGCGCGCCGCGCGGGCTCTGCGAGCCCCGCCCCCGTCACAAGCCCCAGATCGAGATCGACGGCGAGCGGCGCCCGCGCCCGGGCGAGCTCGATACGCACCCCCGCGGGTCGGGTATCCTCGAGTGCCGCCAGAAGCTGCTCGTGCCGCTCGGGGCTCAGCCCCTCGGTCACCGGGGTCACCACCACGACCCCGGGGCGGTCGGCAGGCTCGGCCAGCTCCGCCACCACCCCCTGCCGGGCCAGTGCGCCCCGCAGGGCCCCGAGGGTAGCCCCCCCGGCGGCCCCCAGTGCCGCCCGCGCCCGCGCCCGGAGCGCCGCGTCCCCCTCGGCCTCCGCCGCGCGGCGGGCCGGGGCGGGGTTGGTCACCCCGGCGATCCCGGCGTTGGGGACCGGCAGCACGGTCAGCAGCTCCGCGGGGACCGGGGCGTTCACCGCCTCCAGATCCCGCGCCTCGACCATCACCCGGGGCTGCCCGGGGGCAAGGGTCACCGTCTCGATCGTGGCGTATTCCACCTGCACCTCGGCATCGATCACCCGCGTCCCGGCGGGGATCGTCACCGCCCCCGTCGCCCCGCCCGCCCGGTCGAACCGCAGGGCCGCCATCGGTCGGTCGGCCGGGATGCGCGCCAGACCCACCAGCGCCACCACCTTGTCCAGCGATGCGCCCGTGGCCGTTTCGAGGAACCCCGCCTCGTAGACCGCCTGCATCTGGGCATAGAGGCGGGCGATCTCGAGCGCGAAGGCCTCGGTCAGCGTCCGCGCGACCGAGCCGACCTCGAGATCAGAGAGGGTCGAGGGCACGTCGCGGCGCAGGTAGTTCACCTGCACCAGGGTTCCCGCGTCGGGCGTGGCCCCGCCGTCGCGCCACACGAGCGCGGTCCCGTCGGGTGTCAGCCCCACATCGGTCCCGAGCCGGAACCGCGTCGGTGCCCCGTTGCGCGCACCGAACACCGAGACGACCGCCCGGGCAGGCGGCGCCTCCAGCGCATGGCGCCCGCCGGGGGGCGGAAAGGCATGGGCCTCGCCCGACACCCCGCCCACCAGGGCGGTCAGCATCCCGTCGAGGAGTTCGGGATAATCCCGCCGCCGGAAGCTCATGTGACCCTCTCCCCCCGCACCCTCAAAGCTCCACCAGGATCGGCGCGAGGGCCAGCGCCTCCGCCTCGCCCACGGGCCGGACGGTTGCCGCGATGGTGATCAGCTCCCGGCTGGCCGGATGGGGCGCCCCATCGACCGCCACGACCTTCGCCACCCGCCGCTCCGCCTTCAGCGCCGCGATGACGTGGAGCTTCGCAAGGTTGCGCGTCGTCTCGGTGTTCGGCGCGCCCACGATTTCGTGCAGGCGCGAGCCATAGGTGGCATGGCCCAGCGCGGCCAGTTCGCCCTGGGGCGTCAGAAGCCGCATCACCAGCGCCTGGGCCAGGCTGTCGCGGCCCGAGACGGTGGCGAAATCCGCGACCCGGACCCGCCGCCCCCCCGTGGCCACCGCCCGCTCGGTCGCCACGGGCCGCCAGATGGAAAGCGCCCGCGCATCCACCAGCCTGAGCGCGATGTCGGTGGGTCCCGCCATCTCAGCCCCCGATCAGGACGGTGGAGACGGCGATGACCGTACCCGCGGGCAGGTCGGCCGGGTCGTTGCAGGTCAGCGCCATGTCGCCGTTGCGCGCAGCGGGCTTGCCGTTGATCAGCACGCTCGCGCTGCCCAGCAGAACCTCGCCCTTGTTCTTGGGCGGGCTCTGGAACGGGCCGCCCTGGGGGACGTGGCCGGGGCTGGCCGTGGCGGTGCTGCCCTGGACCGCTGCGGGCTTGCCCTCGATCTCCACGTCCACGCTCAGGGCGCCGTCGAGCTTGCCCACGAAGGGATGGGGGATCGGGGTCGGCACGGGGCCACCCGGGGTCGGGATCATCACGATGTGGATGTCGGTCGCCATCACCTGGTCCCCCTCCTTCGCCGCCGGTTGTCCCATGGTCCCGTTCCCTCAGTTCAGCTTGATGACCGCGCCCTTGAGCACCAGGTCGCCCTGGGCCTCGGCGGTGATCTTCGATCCCTTCAGCGTCAGCTCGCCACCCTCGACCGTCAGCGCCCCATCGGTCTTCAGCGTGACCGCCCCGTCGCTGTCGATGCGGATCTCCGCCGTCCCGTCGCCGATCACCAGCCGCACGACCGGATCGTCATCAGCAAGCGTCAGGGCCAGCGCCTCGCCCAGCGCCAGCGTCAGGCCCGGGGTCCCGGTGGCCAGCTTGACCGCAACCCCCTCGCCCTCCTCAGCGCCCAGCGGCAGGCGCAGCACCGCCTCGCCCGCCGCATGGGGCGGGGGCACGTCCTCGTCATTGTAGAAGCTGCCCGTGATCACTGGCGCGTTGGCGTCCCCGCCGAGGTACTGGACCAGCACCAGATCCCCGGCCTCGGGCACGCTCGCGAACCCCTTGCGCGCGGTCATGACGGGGACACGCGCGAGCACCACCCCGCTGTCGCGCAGCCTGACGGTGCAGGTGTAGCCGTCATCCTCGGCGGCATGGGGCGTCTCGACCACGCCAAGCTCGCCCAGGCGCAGGGCGCCCAGTTCCTCGCGGATCAGCCGGCGCAGGAGGTCATGGGCGGGCAGGGTCACAGGAGCCCCCCGATCGTCTCGAGCAGACCGCCCACGCCGCCCGCGCCAGCACCCGCCCCGGCGGGCAGGGCGGTGAAGGCGGTGGTGAACCCCTGCGCCACGCCGAGCCGGTGGCGGACCGTCTCGACCCGCCAGGGCGCCTCGGCCCCCAGCGCGGCAATGGTCACGATCGTGCCGGGGGCAAGCTTCGGCTGCCCGGTGGCGAGGAACCGGCTGCGCCCCTGGCGTTCGGCGATCCCGCGCAAAAGCGCCTCGGCCCCCGCGCTGACCGCGTCGGCGCTGCGCAGCCAGGGCGCGCCCAGGGCAGCTTTGGGCACGCCCGCCCCCGCCTCGGCGCGCAGCGGCCCCGGGGTCTTGCGCAGCCAGGACCAGGCGGTCCCGCCCGCGTCCGCCGCCCCGGCCCCGTCGAGCACGATGGCGCCCGGGTCGGGCACCCGGGTCGCGACGGCCGCGTCGAGCAGCGCCTCGCCCGCCGCGATCCGTGCGACCGGCTCGCCGATCTCGGCCGTGTCGATCAGGGTGACCGTGCCGTCATCGCCCACGACGACCCAGAGCCCCGCGGTCCCTGCCAGCCGGGCGACATGCGCCCAGGCCGACATCCCGGGATCCGCGACATAGCGGGGCAGGACCGCCCCCTCGGGCCCCGTCGCCGTGACCCCGCCCAGCGTGCAGAGATCGCGGATGATCGCCCCCGCCCCCTGTTCGGCATAGGCGCGCGCGGGATGGAGCCGGGCGAGCACTGCGCCCCCCGTCTCGGCCACCACGGCAATCCCGCCCTCCAGGTCGCGGGCGACCTCGGCCACGGTAAAGGCGAGCGTCGCCTCCTCCGCCCCCGCGCCCAGGGTCAGGCTGACCGCGTCGCCGGGCGCGGGCACCGGCGTCGCGGCGGGCACGGCGGCGAAGTCGAGGCAGAGGCGGTCCCGCCCCGGCGCGGGGGCACGGTCGAGGGTGAGGGCGGCGAGAAAATTCTCGATCGGCACCGCCCCCCCGCCGAGCCCCAGCAGGGACAGCCCGGCCGCCGCGATGTCGCCCGCCAGACCCCCGGCCGCGTCGCCCACCGCCCCTGCGATCCCGCCGTCACCCGCGGGGGGTGCACCGGGCGTGATCGTGACCCGCACGAGTGGCCGGGTGACCGCGGCGGCCCCCGCCTCGCCCCCCAGCCCCACCGCGTCGAGGATCCCGCCCAGCATCAGCGGTTCCCCGACCGGTACCAGGTCCGGCTCTTGAGCACCCCGTCGCCCGGCGCGTCCTCGAACACGAAGGGCATGGCGATCAGGTTGCTCGGCTGACCGGTCCCGTCATCGGGCACGATGTGGAGGTGGAGATGGTTGTGAAAGCTCAGGCCCGTGTCGCCGGCCAGCGCGATCAGGTCGCCCTGCGCCACGGGCGTCCCCGGCACGCCGTTCGTCGCCTGTGCGGGCGACGTGCCGCCAAAGGCGGGGGCCCGCGTCACCCCGTTCTGGCTGAGGTGGAGGTAGACGCCATAGGTCTGCACCGCCACGCCGTTGAACACATCATGCACCGGATCGATGGTGGTGTGGCGGATGATGATGCGGTTGTTCTGCCCCGTGCTGCTGTCGGCGTTCCCCTCGCGGAAGCTGAAGACGACACCCGCCCGGCAGCAGGCGATGGGTTCGTCGAAATCATGCGCGAAATCGTAGGCATAGGTCTGAAGGGTCGAGCTGTTGCCCGGCGTGACGAAATCGGTGTTGGAGATGAAGTTGTGGCTGAAGATCCCCAGGTTCGCCTGCCCGGTATAGAGCGCCCGCCCCCCCGGCATGGGCAGGAGATAGGGCGAGGCCACCGGGTCCTTGGCCGGGTACCCCCCCATCCGCCCGCCACCGGGGCGGTAGCGCCCGTCATCGGTGGTGTTCTCGACCAGCAGGTAGTTGAAGATCCAGTAGAGCCCGAAGGTTTTGCCCACCGAGACCCCGATCGTCTTGCCAAGCTGGGCCCAGTCCTCGGCCCAGGCCAGCGTCTGGGCCACGATCGACCCGGTCAGCCCCGAGGCGATGCCCATCCCGATCGATCCGCCCAGCCAGTGCCCGAGCATCGCGCGCCGCCGCCGGTCCGCGATCCCCGCATCCGACCACAGATGCACGGAATAGTCGTCGCGGTCATAGGCGCCCAGCAGCGCCATGATGAAGAGCGTGTCCGACAGTCCCGTGATCGGCCCCTGCTTGTGCCGGTTCGCCGACGGATTGGTCGGCAGGCTGCTCGGCCCGTCCTGGGGCCCGCGGAAATTGATCAGCGTCACGACGCAGAGGACGAGGTCGCGCAGGGTGTTGCAGGTCTGCACCGGCCCGGCCGTGCGAAAGAAATCGCCCAGGAACACCGTGACCCAGCAGGCAAAGGCGTTGCCCGCCGGGGCGTCGGTGTGCAGCCCCTGGAACGAGGCGCCGAAGGTCGTCATCCCCTTTAGCCCCAGCATGCTGTCGAGCGATTTGCCCCAGCGCCGGGCATGGCCACCCTTTTCGAGGAAATAGGCGCTGAGCGGCTTGGCAAGCAGGATCTGGTGCACCGTGTCGGCAATCTCGATCCCGCCCGCAAATCCCGCCTGCATCTCGTGACCCGGCTGGGTGTCCACCAGATGCCACACCGCCTTGCCCGCCTCGGCCGCCGGGAACAGCACGCGGGCGAGGATCTCGCACGCCTCGGGCCCGACGCAGTGGAAATCGTACCAGCGCGCGCCGCGCACGTCCTCTTTGAACAGGATCGCATCGAACCAGCGCACGCCCTCGCCGAAATGGATCGGGGCGTCGTCGATCATGACGTACCGCCCGTCGCCCGTGACGTAGACCTGGTTGCGCGGCCAGCCCGTCAGGGGCCCGAAGAACCCGCCCAGCGCCCGCCAGAACCCGCCCGAGAGCGTGTCGACCGCCCCGCCGAACGCCGCCTCGACCACCCGGCGATTGAGCAGGTGGAGCTCCTGGTTCTCCTCCCAGTCGGCCTTCAGCCCCGCCACGTCCGCCTCCTGCTGCGCCGCGGTCAGCACTTCGGGCCCGTCGAAGCCGTCCCCAAGCAGCGGCCCCTGCTGGATCGCCCGGTTCACGAGCGACAGCGCGAACAGGAGCGTATCGCGCGACGGCTCCGCCTCGTCCGCGCTGTCAGACAGGCGCTGGATCTCCGGCGCGCTGAAGCGCTCGCGCAGGGCGGCGGTCAGGGGCACCTCGCCCGTGCGCAGCAGGCGCAGGAAGCGGACCGGGTCGGCCAGGTCGCTGAGGCAGACGAAGAAGTTGTCGATGTCCTGGATCAGCCAGCTGGCATACCAGGCATAATCGATGGCGCCCGGGACCGGCACGATCCCCGCCCCCACCGGCTGGGGCACCGGGCGCAGGGCGGCGGCGACCGCCGAGCCCGCCTCGGCCGCGGCCGACAGGGCGCGCAGCGCGCAGGCGATCTCGCGCAGCGTCGCCTGGACGCTCGCCCCCGCGAGCAGGCGCGCGATCAGCCGGGCGAGCGCGTCCAGATCGATGCGCGGCATCTCGAGCCCCGCAAGCTCCGCCCGGAGTCGTGCGATCAGCGCACGGGCGAGCCGGAGGCGGCGGCGGCTGTCCGCATCCCCCTCGACCGCCGCCGCCGCCTCGATCCGAAGGCCGAGCGCGTCGAGATGGCCGAGGCCGATGTCGCGCAGGAGCCCGCCCGTCAGCCCCAGATCCTCGGTCAGGAGCAGGCCGAGCGGCGCAAGCTCTGCCCGGATCCGCGGCAGGTCCACCCGCGCGATCCCCACCGCGAGCCCGTCGAGCAGGTCGGAGAACGCCGCCAGCACCCCCTCGGCCGTGGGCGCGTCGCCGATCAGGCCGAGAAGGGCGGCGCGCGGCCCGGCGAACCGGCCGCGCACCCGCGCCCGCGCCGCGTCGATCCGCGGGGCGAGCAGGGTCTGGAGCGCGGGCAGCCGGTCGGTCAGCGTGTCGCGCAGCGCCCGCACCAGCGCGCCGCCCGCCCCACCCTCGGCCGCCGCATCCTCGAGAAAGAGCGCGGCCAGCCGCGTGATGTCCTCGACCAGCGCCGCCTCCCGGTCGGGGGCGGGCCGGGCGATGACCTGGGGCTGGAGCAGGGCCGAGGCGAGCGACATGGGACCCCCTATCCGAAACTGGCGGTGACCGACACGCCGCCGCCCCCGCCACTTGGCAGGGACGCGATCAGTCCGCGGTAGGCGCCGTTGACCCGGCCAAGCTCGACATCGAGATCCCCGCCCAACCCGCGCAGCGCCGCGATCAGCGCCTCGAGCACCGCCGAGACGTCGAAGGCGGCGACCAGCGGCGCGATCCGCTGGTCGAAAAGCGGCCCCACCGCCGTCCGCAGCACCATTTCGGGGTCGAGCGCGCGCAACTGGGTCGCGATCCCCGCGACCGCGGCGTCGAGCGCGGCCATCTCGGCCTTCGGCAGGACGGTGTCGAGCGTCAGGGTATCGAGCAGGCGCTGGAATTCCTGGTCGAGCGCCGCGGCGACCGGCGCCGGGCTTGCCGCCACCAGGGTCACACGGGTGTCCGCCAGCACCGCGTCGAGCGACGCGGTCAGCGGCGCGAGATCGAGCCCGCGGAGCGTGTCCACGACCCGCTGCACCGCCTCTGCCACGGCCTGGAGCGACGCAGGCCCGGTCAGGACCGCCCCCGCCCCCGCCGTCAGCCGCGCCTGAAGCGCCACGAGCGCGCCCGCCACCGCCCCGATCGGCCCCGCCGCCCCGCCAAGCAGCGCGAAGATCCGGCGCACCGGCGCCGTGGCCCGCGTGATCTCCGGGGCGAGGGCTGCGCGCAGGTCCGCCGCCGTCGTCGCCTCCGCCGTCAGCCGCCCCAGCGCCCCCTCCGCCCCGTCGAGCGCGGCGGTCCAGGCGGGGGCGAGCGCGACCAGGCCCGCCCGCCCGTCGGCCAGCGCGCGCGACAGCGCCGCCGCCGCCGCCAGGCCCGGGGACCGCGCGGGGTCGAGCGGATCGAATGCCGCGAGCGCCGCGCCGAGCCCGTCCCGCGCCGCCCCGGCGGGCAACCCGGCCCGGAGCCGCCCCAGCGCCTGATGGACCGGCGCGAGCGTGGCCGGTGCAGGAAGCGCCAATGCTCCACCCAGCGGGGCGACCCCGGCATCCCAGGCTGCGAGCAGCGCCCCGTGCCCCGCCGCCGCGACCGCGTCGCGCAGGGTGCCCAGCGCCGTGGTGACCGCGGCCGCGTTGGGCAGGGCGCCGAGCTTGTCGAGGATCCCCGCCTCCCACGCATCGAACTGCGCCGCGGCCGCCTCGAAGGCCGCCAGCGCCTCGGCCAGCCGGGCAAAGGTCGTGCCAAGCCGGGTGACCGTCGCCTCGGCCGCCTCGATGGTGGCGAAGACGCCCGCGATGGCCGCCAGCCCCTCGTCGATCGGCGTGGCGTCGAGCGCGGCGTCGATCGCCGCGCTGATCTTGGCCTGCACCGGCGCGAGGAGTTTTGCGGGCGCGAGACCGTCGAGCCCCGCGACCAAGGCCCCATGGGCCGCGATCAGCGGGGCCAGCGCCTGCGAGGGTGCCGCACTGGCCCGCAGCGCCGCCTTGCGCGCGGCAAGCGCCGCATCCAGCGGGGCCACGAGCGCGCTCGGCCGCGCCGCCTCGACGGCGGAGAGCAGGGCGCGGTGCGGCCCCGACAGCGCGCCCCCCGCGAGCGCCGCGGGATCGAAGCGCCGCAGGCTGTCCAGCAGCCGGTCAGGTGCACCGCGGATCCCCTCCAGCAGCACGACCGGCCCGGTGTCGATCATCGTGCCGAACGAAACCGAGATCGGCGCCGTCACCGGCTCCAGATCGCCGGGCAGCAGCGCCGCCGCCGCCGCCAGCGCCGCCTCGGTCGCAGGGTTCAGCCCGCCCTCGGTCACCGCCTTCAGCCCCTTGGCCATCTCGGCGATCAGCGCCACCACCTCGTCGGTCACCGGCGCGAAGGACAGCGTGCCCACCGTCGCCGCGATCTGGTCGAGCGCCGTGCGCACCTCCTCCACCGCGCCGGTCAGGGCGGGATCGTCGAGGAGGGCTGCGAGCGCATCGACCGCGGCCGACAGCGCGTCGGTCAGGGCCCCGAGGTCGATCGCCTCCACCGCCGCCGCCAGCGCCGCGATTGCCGCGCCGAGGGCTGCCTTCAGCGGGGCGGCAGCGGTCGCCAGGATCGACTGAAGCTCGTCCCCCGCCGTCGTCAGGCCGGCCCGGATCTCGGCGGTCAGGGCGGCGGGGTCGAGCGCGCCGGCCGCGTCGCGCACCGGGGCGAGCGCGGTCTGGAGCGCCAGCGCCGCCTCGGCCAGCGCGCCCGCAACGCCGTCCGCCACGTCCTGCGCCCGGCCCGCCACTGCCGCGACCTCGTCCGCGATGGGCGAGAGATCGAGCGCCTCGGTCAGATCGGCGAGAAACGTCACCACGGGATCGAGCGTCGCTGCAAACTCCGCCACATCCGCGGCGCCCGGCCCCGGGCGGAGCGGCGGTAGGAGCATCTCCGCCCGGATCGGCTCGATCTGGACGGCCAGGTGCAGGAGGTGGGACAGCATCTCCTCGGGCAGCGCCCGCGGCAGGAGGGAGGCTCCCGCGAGCGCCGCCGCCAGCGGCGCCTCGGCCGCTGCCAGGGCCGCAGCCGCCGTGCCCAGCGCCGCGACGGCCCCCGGAACCGCCGCCGCCTCGGCCCCGATCAGGGCCGCCGCGGCCACCTGCCAGTCCGCCACCGCCGCCGCCACGGGTGCCACGGGCAGCGCCCCGGCCAGCGTTCCCGCCGCCGCGGTCAGCGCGGCGAGCCGGTCCGGCCCCGCCGCCTGAAGCCGCCCCGCGAGTGCAAGGATCCCGGCGCGGAGCGACTGCCCGAGCTCCAGCGGCGTTGCCCGCGACCAGAGGGCGAGGGTCTGGAGCGGCTGGACCGCATCGTCGAGGAACGGGATTGGAAAGTCGGCGAAGTCCCGCCGCGGCGTGCCCTCGCCCCAGCCCAGCACACGCTCCAGCAGCGCCGGGGCGGTCAGGGGCGCGGGAAGCGTTGCCAACAGGCCCTCGATCTGCGCCGCCTGCGCCGCCGCAGCGGCAAGCCGCCGGGTCGCGGTGCCGGCCATTGAAGCGCAGTACTGCTCCGCGACGCGTTGCGGACTGATTGCGGCCGGAATCTGTGCGGCCCTCTGGCCGGCCCGGATCCAGGCATCGACATCGCGAC
>JANNOT010000389.1:0-5583 GCA_031399375.1 Paraoceanicella sp. | reverse complement strand
GATGTGGTGCGACACCGCCGGGATCACGACCCAGCTCCTTCCCTGCGGCCAGGGTATGGTGCCCGACCCCGCCGCCGCCCGCGCACTGATCACGCCTGCGACCCGCGCCATCGTGCTGGTGACGCCCAACAACCCCACGGGGGCGGAGTATCCCGCGGGCGTGCTCGACGCCTTCCTCGACCTCGCGCGCGGGGCGGGGATCGCGCTGGTGCTCGACGAAACCTACCGCGATTTCCACAGCCGCGACGGCGCGCCCCATCACCTCTTCACCCGCCCCGACTGGCGCGACAACCTGATCCACCTCTATTCCTTCTCCAAGGTGTTCCGCCTGACCGGCCACAGGGTCGGTGCGATGATCGCGGCCCCGGCCCGGCTGGCGGAGGTGGAGAAGTTCCTCGACAGCATGACAATCTGCCCCACCCAGCTCGGCCAGATCGCGGCGCTGCACGGGCTCCGGCACCTGGGCGACTGGGTGGCGGGCGAGCGGGCGGAGATCCTTGCCCGCCGCGCGGCCATGGCGGCGGGGTTCGCCAGGCTCCCCGGCTGGCAGCTTCTGGGCTGCGGGGCCTATTTCGCCTATGTCGGCCATCCCTTCGCCGAAAGCTCGGCAATCCTCGCCCCCCGGCTGGTCGAGGAGCAATCGCTCCTGATCCTGCCCGGCACCATGTTCGATCCCGACCAGGGCGCGGGGCAGTTCCGCATCGCCTTCGCCAATGCCGACCGGGACGGGATCGTGGAGACACTGCGCAGGCTTGCGGCCTTCTCCGCCCCCCGGGCCTAGACAGGGGCGCAGGCAGTCCCTAGAACCCGGGGTCCCGGTTCGCCCGCGAGGAGGTTGTCGCCCATGCTCGGCTCCATGCGCATGAAGACCACGTCGGTCCTCGTCTGGGTGCTGCTTGGGCTCCTGATCTTCGGGCTGGCGGGATTCGGGATTTCGGACATGCTGCGCGGCGGGCTGTCGAATTCCGTCGCGACCGTGGGGGACGAGGACGTGTCGCGCCAGGCCTTCGGTCGCGCGTTCCAGCGCGAACTGCGCGGCGCGCCCCAGACCTATGGCCGCGCGTTCACCGTGGCCGAGGCGCGCGAGGCCGGGCTCGACCGCATCGTCCTCTCCCGCCTGACCCGGACCGCGGCGCTGCGGGCAGAGGCGGATCGCATCGCCCTGTCGGTCGGGCGTGAAACGATCCAGGCCGAGATCGCAACGCTCGAGCCATTCCAGGGTGCGGGGGGCGCGTTCAGCGCCGATCAGGCGCGCCTCGTCCTGCAGCAGCTCAACATCACCGAGGCTGAGCTCGAGGCCGATACCGCCGACGGCCTTGTGCGGAGCCTGATCGACCGCGCGGTGGGCGGTGGGGCGCGCGTGCCGCCCGTGCTCCTCTCCACCGTTCTCGCCTATCGCGGCGAGCGGCGCGGGTTCTCCCACGTGACCCTCGCCGCCGACCGGTTCGGGGCCGATGTGGCCCCACCGACCGACGCCGAGCTGGAGGGATGGCGCACCGAACAGGCGGCGGCGTTCACCCGGCCGGAGACCCGCGTGGCAACCTACGCCCTGCTCGACCCTGCCGCACTGGCCGAGACGATCGAGATCGCCGACGACGCGGTCCGTGCCGCCTATGATGCGCAGCGCGCCCGGTTCGAGACCCCGGCGCGGCGGGACGTGGCGCGCCTGACCTTCCCCTCGACCGAGGACGCGGCAGCGGCGCGGGCGGGGATCGAGGCGGGGACGACCACGCTTCTTGCGCTCGCCCAGGCGCGGGGACTGACGGCCGCGAACATCGATCTTGGCACCATCACGGCGGAAATCCTGCCCCCCGAAGCGCGCAGGGCGGTCTTTACGGCCACCGGGCCCGGGATCGTCGGCCCCGTGGACACCGATCTCGGCCCCGCGCTCTTCCAGATCAATGCCGTCCTGGCCCCCCGCACCGTCAGCTTCGAGGATGCGGCCCCCGACCTGCGCCGCGAGCTTGCCGCACAGCAGGCGCGGGATGCGGCGACCCGGCAGGCGGCCGACATCGAGGATCTGGTTGCAGGCGGCGCCTCGGTCGAGGACATCGCCCGAGAGGCGGGGCTTGCCACCGGGACGCTCGCCCTGCCCCGCACCGGCCCGGCAGAGGGACTGGCGGAGGGACTGGCAGAGGGACTGGCGGGCGAGCCCGAGATCGCCGCCGCCCTGACCGACGCCACGGCTGGCGAGACCAGCGATCCCGTGGCCCTTCCCGATGGCCGCTATGTCATCCTGCGGCTGGACGAGGTGCGCGCACCGGTCCTTCCGCCGCTGGCCGACATCCGGCAGGCGGTCGAAACCTCGCTCCTCCAGTCGCGCCGGGTTGCCGCGACACTGGTGCAGGCCGAGGCACTGGCGGCCTCCCTGCGCACGGGGACCCCGTTCGCCCGCGCAGCACTGACGCTCGGCCTAACACCCGCCGACCAGGATCCGGTCACCCGCGACGCCCCGCCCGACGGGCTCCCTGCGGACGTGCTTGCCGCCGTGTTCGCCGCCCCCGCGGACGGCGTGGTCGTGGTGCCCGGGCAGACCGGGGTCACCGTGGCGCGGGTGGGGGGGATCTTTTCCTTCGACCCGGCGACGCCCCAGAATGCCGCGATAGCGGCCCGCGGGCAGGCAGAGCTCGACGCAGCGCTCGCCCGCGACCTGGCCCAGTACTACGCCTACGCCATCGAGACCGCGGCCGAGACCCGGATCGACCCCGCAGCCATCGAGGCGGTCGTGAGCCAGATCCGCTGATGGAGCTGTTCCCCGAGTTCGCGGGGTTCGAGGCTGCGCACCGTGCCGGGGCAAACCAGGTGGTCTGGACCCGGCTCGCCGCCGATCTCGACACGCCCGTGGGGCTGATGTTGAAGCTCGCCGGGGCGCGGCCCGACAGCTTCATGCTGGAGTCGGTCACGGGGGGCGAGATCCGCGGGCGCTATTCGATCATCGGGATGAAACCCGACCTGATCTGGCGCTGCCGGGGTCTGGTGGCGGAGCTGAACCGCGCCGCCCGCTTCGACCCCGACGCCTGGGCGCCCGATCCCCGCCCGCCACTCGCGGCGCTGCGCGCACTGATGGCCGAATGCCGGATGGACCTGCCCGACGGACTGCCCCCCATGGCGGCGGGCCTCTTCGGCTATCTGGGCTATGACATGGTGCGCCATGTCGAACACCTGCCGGACGTGAACCCCGACCCGCTCGGCCTGCCCGACGCGGTGTTCCTGCGCCCCTCGATCATCGTGATCGTGGACGGGGTCAAGGATCAGGTCACCCTCGTGGCCCCAGTCTGGGCGGGCGACGGCCTCAGCCCCCGCGCCGCCTATGCCCGGGCGGCGGAGCGGCTGACGGACGTGGTCGCCGATCTCGACCGCTCCACGGCGGGCGAGCGGCGGGACTGGGCGGCCGAGGCCGGGGCGGCGGCGGTCCCGGTGTCCAACACGACCGAGGCCGCCTATCACGCCATGGTCGCGAAGGCGCAGGACTACATCCGCGCGGGCGACATCTTCCAGGTGGTGCCGAGCCAGCGCTGGGCGCTGCCCTTCGCCCTGCCGCCCTTCGCGCTCTACCGCGCGCTGCGCAGGCTCAACCCCTCGCCCTTCATGTTCTTCTTCAACTTCGGCGGGTTCCAGGTGGTGGGGGCGAGCCCCGAGATCCTGGTGCGCCTGCGTGGCGGCGAGGTCACGATCCGCCCCATCGCCGGCACCCGCCCCCGCGGGGCGACCCCCGAGGAGGACCGCGCGCTCGAGGCCGACCTCCTCGCCGACCCCAAGGAGCGGGCGGAGCACCTGATGCTCCTCGACCTCGGGCGCAACGACGTGGGGCGCGTGGCCGAGATCGGGTCCGTGAACCCCGATGAACGCTTCATCGTCGAGCGCTACAGCCATGTGATGCACATCGTCTCGAACGTGCGGGGCCGCCTGCGGCCGGGGCTCGACGCGCTGGACGCCCTGCTGGCGGGGCTGCCCGCGGGCACGGTCTCGGGCGCGCCCAAGGTCCGGGCGATGGAGATCATCGACGAGCTGGAGAGCGAGAAGCGCGGCGTCTATGGCGGCGGCGTCGGCTATTTCTCGGCGGCGGGCGAAATGGACATCTGCATCGCGCTCCGCACCGGCGTGATCAAGGACGGGACGCTCTATGTCCAGGCCGGGGGCGGCGTGGTCCATGACAGCGACCCCGCGGCGGAATACCAGGAGACCGTGGCCAAGGCCCGCGCCCTGATGCGCGCGGCCGAGGATGCGGCCCGCTTTGGCGGCGGCGGCAACCGCTAGGACATTCCGAACCCGGGCGGCAGCTCGACCGTCTCGCCCGAGATCATCGCGGCGATCCGCGCGCCCGCCCAGTGGCCGAGCGCGAGGCCGATCTTGTACCCCCCCGTGCAGGCATAGACGCCGCCAAGCCCCGGCACCGGCCCGATCCGCGCATCGGCCCGGTGCGCCCGCGGTCGCAGTCCCGCCCAGGGAATGCCGGCCGGGGCCCCCCGCAGGGCGGGGCAGAGCCGCTCCCCTGCCACCCGCAGATCCGCGAGCCGGTGGTCGGTCGTGGCGGGGTCGTCGAAGACGGGCTCGCTTGTCGATCCCAGCCCGAGCGCCCCATCCCCATGGGTCACCAGATAGACCCCGTCATCGTAGAGCACCGGGGCCCCCGGCACCCCTGCCCCCGGGATGCGCAGCGCCTGTCCCTTGACCGGCCCGCCCGCAACCGGGGCGGGCGTGGCGGCGAGAAGCGGAAAACTCTCCGCGCCTGCGGCCACGACGATTGCGCGGGCGCGCAGCGCCCCCTGGGGGGTCGCGACCACCCCCGGCGCGATCCCTGTGGCGGCCAGACCCTGGCGCAGGTCGGCCCCGACGGCCACGAGCGCCCGCGCCAGGACCCCGCAGGTCGCGGCAGGATCGAGCCGGGCAGTCAGCCCATCCCAGAGGACGCCGTGGGGGGCCGCCGCGGGGTCGAGCCAGCCCGGCCAGCCCCCCGCATTCCGCAGCCCCGCCGGAAACCCCGACCAGCGCGCGCGCGCCTCGGGCAGGCGCGCCACGGCGGTCGCGCGGGCGCCCTCGCTCGCCAGGGGCTGGATCCGGCCGACGCGGGCATAGCCCGGATCCCCGCCCCCCGCCGCGGCGGCCGTGGCGAGCGCGGGGCCGAGGGTCATGAGCGCGTCGAGCTGCACCGCCTTCTTGGCACTCCACCGGTCGGGGCCGTGGGGGGCGAGCACGCCGACGGGCCCGCCCGAGGCCCCGGCGCCGACACCCGCCCGGTCGATCACCGTGACCGAGAAGCCCCGCGCCCGCACGAACCAGGCAGCCCAGAGCCCCCAGGCCCCGGCGCCGATCACGATGACGTCGATCATCGGACTGTCCGGCGGGCGGCTGGCCACGCTGCCCGCCTGCCCGCCCGGCCCGTGGCCCGCGCGACCGGGCTGCCTGCCGCTCCGCTGGCGCCCGGTGCCGCGATGGGGTAGGGCCCTGACCGACCCCGGCACGGAGGACGCGCGTGCAGAGACCGGAGATCGACTGGAGCCGCGATGGCGTGCCCCGCGCGCGTGCCTTCGACGATCCCTATTTCTCCGCCGCCGATGGGCTGGCGGAAACCGAACACGTGTT
>JANNOT010000367.1:0-12162 GCA_031399375.1 Paraoceanicella sp. | reverse complement strand
CACGACGCCTACGTCGCCGGTGGCCGCCGCGGTCGTCTCGGACGCCATGCCGGCGCCAACCAGCACGCCGTGCGCCCAATCGCGCGCCTGAAACACGAGCGGCGCCAGCGTGCGCCTCCGGCCGCCGAAGACGAGTGCCGTGATCGGCACGCCGGTCGGCGCGTCGGCCATCGGCGAGTAACTCGGGTTGCGTTTCGCCGAGACCGTGAAGCGTGAGTTCGGATGCGCAGCCGGGCCGCGCGATGCGTCGAACGGCCGGCCCTGCCAGTCCTTCGCGGGCTGGCCCTCGTCGAGGCCCTCCCACCAGGGCTGGTTGTCGGCCGTCACGCCGACATTCGTGAAGATCGTGTCGCGACGGATCATCTCGTAGGCGTGGCGGTTCGTCTTCGCATTCGTGCCGGGCACGACGCCGAAGTAGCCGGCCTCCGGGTTGATCGCCCACAGCCGGCCATCCGGCCCCGGGTGCAGCCAGGCGATGTCGTCGCCGACGGTCCAGATCTTCCAGCCGGGCATGGCGGCTGGCGGGATCAGCATCGCCAGGTTCGTCTTGCCGCAGGCAGAGGGGAACGCGCAGGCGAGGTAATGCGTTTCGCCCTCCGGATTCTCGACGCCGACGATCAGCATGTGTTCGGCAAGCCAACCCTCGGATCGCGCCTGCCAGCTCGCGATGCGAAGCGCATGGCACTTCTTGCCGAGCAGCGCATTGCCGCCGTAGCCCGAGCCGAAGCTCTGGATCTCGAGCGCCTCCGGGAAATGCATGATGAAGCGGCGCTCGGGGTCGAGCTCGCCGATCGAATGCAGGCCGCGGACGAAAGTACCGTCTTTCGCGATGCGCGCGAGCGCCGGGGCGCCCATCCGTGTCATCAGCTGCATGTTGGCCGCGACGTAGGCGCTATCCGTGATTTCGACGCCGCAGCGTGAGTAGGGCGAGTCGATCGGCCCCATGCAATACGGGATCACGTAGAGCGTGCGGCCCCGCATGCAGCCCTCGAACAGCGCGTCCATTTTTCGGCGTGCGTCGGCGGGCGCCATCCAGTGGTTGTTCGGCCCGGCATCTGCCTCGCGCTCGGTGCAGACGAAGGTCAGGTGCTCGACGCGGGCGACGTCGGACGGATGGGAGCGGTGCAGGTGGCAGCCCGGAAACGCCCGCTCATTGAGCGTCAGCAGTTCGCCGGAGGCGAGCATGCGCCGCTCGAGTTCCCGGTACTCCGCGTCCGATCCATCGCACCAATGCACGCCTGCGGGCTGCGTGCGCGCCGCTACCTGCTCAACCCAGCGGCGAAGCGATTCGGGAGCGGTGGCAGGGAATTTCAGGAGGTCGGGTGCAGTCGCCATTCATGCCTCGCGGTAGCGAGCGCGGATTATAAGCAGCCGCCCGGTGACCTGGCCTAAATGGCCTCGACGCAAACGACCCCGGGACGATGGACCGGCCCGACGCCCCCGATCCGACCGCCTGGCATCTGCATGGCACCATCCACCGCCACCTGCCCCATGCACGCTGCGCCATGCATGTCCATTCGGTGCACGCAACCGTGCTCGCCTGCCTCGAGGATCCGCGCCTGCCGCCGCTCGACCAGAACGCCTGCATGTTCCACGACCGCATCGTGGTGGACACCGCCTATGGCGGGCTCGCGTTCGAGGACGAGGCGGCGAGGGTCTGCCAGCACCTTTCGGACCCCAGAAAGCAGGTGCTGGTGATGGGCAATCACGGCATCATGGTGGTGGGCAACGGGGTCGCCGACACGTTCAACCGGCTCTACTACTTCGAACGGGCGGCCGAGACCTATGTCATGGCGCTCTGGACCGGCAAGCCGCTGCGGATGATCGAGGACCGGGTGGCCGAAAGCGTGGCGCGCGAGGCCGATGCCTATCCCGCCATGGCCGACAAACTCCTGGCCGCGATCCACGCGCTGCTGACCCGCGACGGTGAGGATTACCTGGGCTGAGGCGCTACCCCTCGCCCGGGCGGGTCGCGCGCACCCAGCCCAGGATCGCCCGCAACGACTGGGGCTGAAGCGGCTTGTGCAGCAGAAACACCCCCTGGGATGCCGCCGCGGCGCAGACTGCCGCACTGCGGTCGGCCGTGATCAGGACGGCAGGCACCGCGCCATGGCGCCGCCGCAGACCCGCGATGATCGCAAGCCCGGTCTCGCCCCGGTCGAGGTGCTGGTCGGCGAGGATGACGTCCGGCGGCAACCCGATCTCGGCCACCAGCGCGAGGGCATCGTCGAGCCGCTGCGCCTCGAACGGGCTCATCCCCCAGTTCTCGAGCATCGAGACCATGCCGAGGCGCACCTCGGCGTCGTTCTCGACCACGAGCGCGATCATGTCGGTCAGATCGCCGACCCGCTCCAGCGGCCGCCCCTCGGGCGTCTCGGTACGCGGCGGGGCGGCATGGCCGCGCGGGACGGTGACGGTGAAGCATGTCCCGTGGCCCTCGCGGCTCGACAGGGTCAGCCCGTGGCCCAGCAGCTCGCAGGCCCGCTCGACGATGGTCAGTCCCAGGCCCATCCCCGGGGCATCGCCTGCGCCGCCCAGCCGCTGGAATTCGCGGAACACCTCGCGCGTCTTGTCCGCGGGGATCCCGGGGCCGGTGTCGTGCACCTCGATCCGCAGACGCCCCCCCGCATGGCGGACGCCCACGAGCACCTTGCCCTGCCGGGTGTAGCGCAGGGCGTTGCTGACGAGGTTCTGGAGGATGCGGCGCAGATAGGACGGGTCGCTCGTGACCATCGCACGGGTGCCGATCACCCGGAACTCCAGCCCCTTGCCCCGGGCGATGGCGCCGAATTCGTCGCGTAGCGGGGCGAGCAGGCGTTCGAGGGGGAAAGTCGAGACCTCGGTCGCCGCCACCCCGGCGTCGAGCCGAGAGATGTCGAGGAGCGCGCCCAGGATGCTCTCCACGCTTTCGAACGCGCTCTGGATCCGCGCCGTGATCGCGCGCTGTCCGGTATCGAGCGGTGTCTCGGCGAGCGAGGCGATGAAGAGCTTGGCCGCGTTCAGGGGCTGGAGCAGGTCGTGGGACGCCGCGGCGACAAAGCGGGATTTCGACGCGTTCGCCCGCTCCGCCTCGTCGCGCGCGATCGAGAGCTCTGCCGTGCGTTCGCACACCCGCGCCTCGAGCGTTTCGTTGGCCCGGTGCATTGCGGCGATCGCCTCGCGCTCTGCCGTCACGTCGGTGAAGCTGATGACAAACCCGCCATCCGGCGTCTCCTGACAGAAGACGTCGAGGATCGTGCCGTCGGATCGGCGCAGCTCCAGCCCCAGCGGCGCGCGGCCCGCGTCGCGCGCGACCCAGGCCAGCAGGCGCTGCGGCTCGCCCGCCCCGCTCATCACCTGATCGGCGCGAAACGCATCAGCGATCCCCTCGAAGCTGGTGCCCGCGCGCAAAAGCCGGGCGGGGGGCTGCATCAGCTCGCGCAGCCGCTCGTTCCACCCGACCAGGCGCCGGGCTGCATCGAAGATTCCGACCCCCTGGTTGATGTGGTCGAGCGTCGCGCGCACCATGCGCGACTGGTCGTCGAGCAGCTTGTCGCGCTCCTGCCGCTCCAGCCGGATCATCTCGGTGACATCGGTCTGGAGGATGGCGGTGCCATGGTCGGGCGTGCGCTGCTCGCTGACCTGGATCCAGCGGTCGCCGGTGAACTGGACGGTAAAGTTCACGTGCCGGCGCAGGTGCGCCCGGATGCGCCGGGTGGCCCAGGCGGGGCGGGTCATCCCGTCCGACAGAACCAGGCTGTCGCTTTCCGAAACGACGCGCACGTATTCGGCAAAGCTCATCCCCGGCTCCAGCCGGTCCACCACGTCGGGCAGCGCCACGCAGAACCGGCTGTTGCGCAGGACGAGATTGTCGTCCGGATCGAAAAGGGCAAAGCCCTCCTGCACCGCCTCCAGCGCGTTGGCCAGATCGGCGCGCGCCCGTTCCGCCTCCTGCTTGGCGGCCGTCAGGCGGGCGTTGGACAGGTTGAGCAGCTCCAGCGTGGTCTCGAGATCGCGGGTCCGGGCCCGGACCTGATCCTCCAGCGCGATCGCGGTCTGGAAATGGAAATAGCTCGCCCCGCCCGCGTCGGTTTCCTGCTCGACCCGGCGCATCAGGGCTGTGATGATCCGGGTCAGCTTCTCGGTCTGGCGTTCCGGGCTTTCCCGCCCGGTCAGCAGCGGCCCGACGCTCACAACCGGGTGCCGGGCGGGTAGAACGCGACGCCCGTGAAGGTCTGGTTGACATGGAGCCGGTGCATCTGCTCGCCGTAGGTCGAGAAACCGATGACGCCATGGCGGGCGAGTACGCGGCTGACCTCGCCCGCGGCCTGGAGCTGTTCGGCCGCGAGGCGGCGCAGGATGCAGTCGAACCCGATGATGGCATCGGGCCCGGCCGTGGTCGTAAGCTCGCCCAGGGCGGCGTCGAGGTGGAGCGCGATGTCCTGCGCCTCGGCCACCGTCAGGACCAGCCCCTCGTCGATGGCGCTGTAGAACCGCAGGTCGCCGTTCGCCTCGACCTTCTGGATTGCGCGCACATGGTGCTTGCCCCCCGCCCGCACGACCACCGGGTGGGCCGCAAAGATGAAGGGAGAGAGCTGGTCGGGATCTTTGCCCACCAGCCGCGCATATTCCCGCGCGGCAGGCTCTGCATTGATCTCTCGCACCAGGCGCTCGGCCGGGACGGCATCGGTCACGACCATCTTGGTCGTCGTCGGCACGAAATGGTCAAAGCAGAACACCCGCAGGGGGCAGCGCGTGCGGATCAGGCAGAGCAGCGCCGCGTCCCGGTGAAACCGTCCGTCCTCGAGCACATAGGTCTTGCCGAACTCCAGCCCGTCGCCGGCAGAGCCGCCGAAGAGCGGGATGGTGCCGAGCGCGGGGGCGAGCATCGAGACCAGGTCATCCTCGCGCCGCGACAACCCGTCGCTGAGCAGGAGCGCCACCTCGTGCCCCCAATCCGGCCGCGCTGCGGCCACCTCTGCGCGCGCCGACAGCACGTCGCGCGAGAGGACACGGCGGTCGAGGGACTGGAGCGCGTCGATCCGCCGGGTGGCCGCGGTAAAGGCCGTGGCAGGAAACCCGACCGCGACGATCGTGCCATCGGCATAGCCCTGTTCTGCAATCTCGCCCGCCGTCGTGCAGCCCACGACCGGCGTGGACGGAAAGGCCGCGGCAAGTGCCGCCCCAAGGTCCTCAAGGGGATAGGCGGGCGAGACGAACACGATGACGAGCGACAGACCGCCCCCCAGCGAGGCCCGCAGCTGCGCCGTCGCCGCGCGCGGCGCGCGCAGGCCCGTGCTGGCACGGCGCAGGGTGGTCGACGGCTGGGAGGCGGCAAATGCCGCATGCCTCGCCTGGTCGTTCATGCCTTCCTCCCACGGTCGGCCTTATTGGTCTTGTTACAAAACTGCCTTAAGCGGGAGGAGACTGCAAGATTGCTGCGAAGCGCGCCTTCTGCGCGATGAGGACCGCCTGTGTCCGGCTCTGCACGCCCAGCTTGCGCAGAATCGCGGTGATGTGTGCCTTGACCGTCGTCTCGGCGATGCCGAGGTCGTAGGCGATCTGCTTGTTCAGCTTGCCCTCGCACACCAGATCGAGGATCCGGCGCTGCTGGGGGGTCAGCTCCTTCAGCCGCGCGATCGCCCCCTCGCCGATGCGGGCGGGATCATGGGGTCCCTGGGGCGGCAGCCAGCCGGTGGGGGTATAGGCCCCGCCGCGCCAGATCTCGCGGAATGCCGTCACGAACACCTCGCGCGGGCTGTCCTTGGGCACGAAGCCCGCCGCCCCGGCCTGGAGCGCCGAGGTCACGATCCGGTTGTCGGCGAGCGAGGAGACGACAATGACCGGGACCCCGGGCCCTCGCGCCTTCAGCCGCAGGAGCCCGTCGAGGCCCAGCACATCGGGCAGATTGAGGTCGAGCAGGATCGCCTCGGGTGCGAGGCCCGCATCGAGTTGCGCGAGCGCATCGGCCAGGCAGGTGGCGGTGGAGACGGTCGTGACGCCGAGCGCGCCGCGCAGGGTCATCGCCAGCGCCTCGCAGAACAGCGGGTGATCGTCGATTACCAGCACATGCCCGACCGCCACCGCCGGTGGACCGGGATCGTCCCGCTCGAGGCTCAGACTACCCATGGGTCCCACCTGCCATCTTGTCGCAGCGACATCCTAGCACGCGGCATGGCCCCGCGGGCTAGGACCAAAGGCGAAGGGGCGCCCCCTGCGGGACGCCCCCTCTGTGACACCTGCCGTAGCTCTCACTTCAGGGCGGCGAGCTCCTTGGGCAGCTTGAACACCCAGATGGAGCCGCCCTGGTTGAGGTAGGTGACGCGCTTTGCCACCTCGCCGCCCCAGAGCGGAACCGCACCGCCCCAGCCCGACGCAACGGCGACATACTGCTCTCCGTCCATCTCCCAGGTTACCGGCTGGCCGACGACGCCCGATCCGGTCTGGAACTTCCACAGCTCCTCGCCCGTCTCGTCGTTGAACGCCTTCAGGTAGCCCTCGGGCGTTCCCGTGAACACAAGGCCGCCTGCGGTGGTCATCACCCCGCCCCAGAGCGGGGCGTTGTTCTTGTATTCCCACTTGACCTGGCCGGTGACCGGATCGATCGCCTTCAGCGAGCCCACGTAATCCTCGACCAGCGGCTTCAGCGTGAAGCCCGCACCGAGATAGGCCGCACCCTTCTTGTAGGTGATCGGCTCGTTCCAAATATCCATGCCCCATTCGTTGGACGGGACGTAGAACAGCTTCGTCCGCTGGCTGAACGCCATCGGCTGCCAATTCTTGCCGCCGAGGAACGACGGGACGGCGAAGATCATCTCGCCCTTCTGCCCGTCCGCTGCTGCGGTGGGATCGCCCGGGCGCATGTTCTCGATGAACACCGGGCGGCCGTCCGGGCCGATGCTCTCGGCCCAGGAGATGTCCTTGACGAAGGGCACGGCCGACACGAATTTTCCATCCTCGCGGTTCAGAACGTAGAAGAACCCGTTGCGGTCGGCGGTGGCGTAGCGCTTGGCCCCGTCCGAGCCCACATAGCCCACGACCTCGTTCACCCCGTCATAATCCCAGCCCTCGCGCGGGGTGGTCTGGTAGTGCCACTTGATCTCGCCGTTCTCCGGATTGATCCCGAGGCGCGAGGCGGCATAGAGGTTGTCGCCCGCATTCCCGTCGGTCGGTTTGCCCGCGTTGCGTAGGTGGCTGTTCCAGGGGGCGGGATTGCCAGTCCCCATCACCAGCGTGTCGGTTTCCGCGTCATAGGACCCGCCGAGCCAGGTCGCCCCGCCACCGCTTTTCCACATGTCGCCGGGCCAGGTCGCGTTCAGCGTGCCGGTCATGGTCGAGGGGGCGCCCTTGTAGGTGCCCACATGCCCCTCGATCACCGGACGGGTCCAGACCATCTCGCCCGTCTCTGCGTCGCGGGCCTGGACTTCGCCCACGATCCCGAACTCGCCACCCGAATTGCCGGTGATCACCAGGCCCTTCACGACGATCGGGGCGGCGGTGTAGCTGTAGCCCGCCTTGTAATCCGCGATCTCCTTGCGCCAGACCACGTCCCCGGTCTTGAGGTTCAGGGCCACGATCTTCGCGTCGAGCGTGCCGAAATAGATCTTGTCGCCATAGATCGCCGCCCCGCGGTTGACCACGTCGCAGCAGGGCAGGATCCCTTCGGGCAGCCGGGCATCGTACTGCCAGAGCTCTTCACCCGTACGCACATCGATCGCATAGAGGCGGCTATAGGATGCGGTGACGTACATGATCCCGTCATGGATCAGGGGCTGCGTCTCCTGACCGCGCTGCTTTTCGCCGCCGAACGAGAACGACCAGGCCGGGTAGAGGTTCTTGATGTTCTGGGTGTTGAGCTTGTCGAGCGGGCTGTAGCGCTGCAGGTCGCGCCCCATGCCGTTGGTCAGAATGTCAGCGGGGGTCGAGGCGTCGGCGAGCAGGTCCGCCTCCGTCACCTGGGCCTGCACGAGACCTGCACAGAGAAAACTGGCCACGACGGCCGACAGGATGCTCTTCATCTGGGCTCTCTCCCTTGCTGGCTGACGTTGCGCAGCCGTTGTTCTGATGACTTGACAAAAAGCGTACCGGGCACTGGGGAACGGCAGTAGTGTCCCTTGGTCGTACCCCCGCCCCGACGCGGCGGGTCGGGTGGGTCAGTTCAGCGGCGCATACTTCCAGTTGTCGGCGTCGGGTGTCACTTCGTCGAGGTCGTAGCCCGCCATCTGGAGGCGCTGCGCCACCTCCAGCCCCTGCGCTGCGGCCCGGTCCACCCAGGCCCGCCCCGCGGCCTCGTCATGGGCCACGCCGCGGCCGCGCATCAGGTTCAGACCGGTGTTGAACGCCCCGACCGGATCGCCCGCATCGGCCGCGCGGCGGTCCCAGGCGGCAACGGCATCGGGATCGGCATGGCCGCCGAGGCCGTTGTCCTCGAGCTGGCTCATCCAGGTCATCGCACCGGTATATCCCGCCTCGGCACAGGGGCGGAACACCTCGCGCGCCTCGGCATGGCGGCCCGACTTGGTCACGAGATAGCCGGTCGCGCAGACCATCATGCCCACCTCGCCGCGCCGGGCCTGGTCGAGGACGGAGCCGATGCTCAGCTCCTCGGGGTTCAGCGTTCCGCCCGTATCGGGCTCCTCCGCCCAGGCGGGCGCGGCCAGAAGCAGGGCCGTCAGGCTCAGGCAGCGGATCATGCGAAGTCCTCCGTCACGGGGTCAGCCGATCTTGCGCTGGATCAGGCCACGGGCGGGATCATAGCCCCAAAGGGCGCCGCCGAGGAATACGACAAAGGCAAGGGTGGTCCAGCCGAGCGCCGCGGCATCGAGCCGGGCGTAGAGCGCAAACCGGATCAGCTCCACCGCCTGGCTGAACGGGTTGACCGCACAGACGTCGCGCAGCAGGACCGACCCCTCGGCCATCTTCCAGAGCGGATAAAGTGCTGTGGACAGGAAGAACATCGGGAAGATCACGAAATTCATGACGCCCGCGAAATTCTCGAGCTGCCGGATGGTCGAGGAAAGCAGCAGCCCCAGCGCCCCCAGCATGAGCCCCGAGACCACCAGGGCGGGCAGCACGAGGATGTAGCCTGCCCAGGGCAGCACGATCCCGAACGCCGCGGCGATGGCGAGGAACGCATAGACCTGAAGCACGCCCACCGCGACCCCGGCGAAGAGCTTGCACAGGAGGAGCCACCAGCGGGGCAGGGGGCTGGTGAGAAGGAGCCGCATCAGCCCCATCTCTCGGTCGTAGACGAGGCTGAGCGAGGATTGCATCCCGTTGAAGAGCTGGATCATCCCGCAGAGCCCGGGGATGATGTAGACCTCGTAGGTGATGTAGGTCTGGTAGGGCGGCGTGATCGAAAGCCCCAGGGCAGCGCGGAACCCGGCCGCGAACACCACCAGCCAGACCAGCGGGCGCACGAGGGCGGCAAAGAAGCGCTCGCGCTGGAGGATGAAGCGCAGTCCCTCGCGCCAGACAATGGCGCCCAGGCACGTGAGATAGGCGCTCATGCCGCCGCCGGACGGGTCAGCGCGCTGAAGCGGGCGGACAGATCGCGCCCCCCCGCCCCCGTCTCGACCACCCGCCCGCGGTGCAGGACGACGAGCGCGTCCTCGGGGCGGACCTCGTCCACCAGATGGGTGGCCCAGAGCACCGTCAGCCCCTCGGCCGCGAGGTCATGGACATGGGCGGTGATCGCGGCCCGGCTGGCGATGTCGAGGCCCACGGTCGGCTCGTCGAGCAAGAGCACGTCCGGCCCGTGGACCAGCGCGCGCGCGATCTCCATCCGCCGGCGGTGTCCACCGTTCAGGTCGCGCGCCCGCTCCCCCGCCCGCGCGCCCATGTCGAGCCGGTCCAGCGCCGCGTCGATCCGCACCGCAGCCGCGCGCCCCGACAGCCCGTGCAAGGCCGCGGCGTAGGTGAGGTTGCGCCGGACGGTGAGGTCGAGGTCCAGCGTGGGCTGCTGGAACACGATCCCGATCCGCGCCAGTGCCGCCCGCGGCGTGCGGGCAAGGTCGATCCCGGCCACCTCGATCCGCCCCGAGGGCGCGACGAAGAGCCGGGTCAGCAGCGCAAACAGCGTCGATTTGCCCGCCCCGTTCGGACCCAGCAGTGCACAGAACCGTCCGCGCTCGACGCGAAAGCCGACATCGTCCAGCGCCACCCGATCGCCGTACCGAAAGCTCAGGGCATCGACGCTCAGGGTCACGGGCGGTAGGCCGCGCCCCAGGGGTAGCGGCCGACCTTGATCGACTTGATCGCCTCCAGCGTGGCGACGTCGATCACGGTCACGTCCCCCGACACCCCATTCGTGGTGAAGAGCAGCGTCTCGTCCGGGGTCAGTTCCATGTGCCACACGCGCCGGCCGACCAGCAGGTAGCTTTCGACCTCGAAGGTTTCCGCATCCACGACCGCGATGTGGTTCGCGGGGCCGAGCGCCACGAAGGCGCGCGTCCCGTCCGCCGTCAGCTCCATCCCCACGGGCTGGATCCGGTCGGCAGCCACGCCGGGCAGCGCGAAGGTGATCTGGGACAGCTGCGCCTGGGTCGCGGTGTCAAACACCGTCACCGTCCCCCCGATCTCGGCACTGACCCAGAGCCGGGTGCCGTCGCGGGTGAATTCCGCGTCGCGCGGACGCTGGTCCACCAGCGTGTTGGCAAAGATCGTTTGGCTGGCGGTGTCGATCCAGTGCGCCATGTTCGTCGTCTCGGACGTCGTGATCGCGATCCGGCCATCGGGCGAGATCGCCATCCCCTCGGGCTCCACGCCCACGTCGATCTGGGCGATCACGCTGCGGCTCTGCGTATCAACCACGGTCGTGACCGCGTCATCCTCGTTGGCGATGTAGAGCAGCCGCCCGTCGGGGCTGACGGCGAACTGCTCGGGGTCCTCGCCCGAGGGCAGCTCGTGCAGGATCTCGCCCGTGGCGGGGTCCATCACCTGGACCGTGTCGCTGTCGGACGCACAGATGTAGAGGCGGCTGTGATCGGGCGAGAAGATGATCCCCCGCGGCCTCTTGCCGACCGGGATGGTGCGCGTGACCTCGAGCGTGTCCACGTCGATCACGCTCAGCGTGTCGTCCTTCTCGTTCGAGATCCAGATCTCTCCCGCCTGTGCGGGAAGCGCGGCGAGGATCAGGAGGGCGGCCAGGGTTCGCATCATCGCTCCTTATCGGAATGCCGTGCAGGCGGTTTCGGGGGCGTCCTCGCCAAGGGTGTCGAGCTCGGTCACCTGGTGCAGGAACCCTTCGACGGGGGCGGTTGCGACCAGGGCGCGGGGCTGGACCAGCGGGATCGGCTGGCGGAGCTGGCCGTTCCAGGACCGGAAGCTGAGCTTGTTGCCCTTGTGCGCGGCGAGCTGGAACGCGGGCGACAGGATGTAGGCGCGCAGGGCCGCAGGGTCCGCGGTACCGGTGCGGCTGACCGCCTCGCCCAGCACCCGGACCGCGACCCAGGCCGCATAATCGATCGACTGCATCGGCCGCCCGGCGAGGTCGCGGAAGCGGTTCTGAAGCTGCACCGCGCCCCACGCCTCGATCACGCCCGCCCAGGCCACGGGCACCAGCCCCTCGCTGCCTGCGACGGGTCGCGGGCTCCATGTGTTGTAGGCGACATGGGGGCCGAAATCGCCCGCCTCGTCGGCCACCAGCAGGACATCGTGGTCCGGCAGGTCCTGAAGCCGCAATGGCAGCTCCGCCCCGGCCACCCGGCGCATGTCGGCGTCAAAGGCGAAGGCAAGCTCACCCACGATCTCGGCGCCGAACTTTTCGGCCGACCGGGTCAGCGCGGCGGCGAAGGCCACGTCCTGCAGCCGCTCGCCCCGCACCAGGGCAAGGCGCGACCAGCGCTTCCTGACCAGGAACTGGACCAGCGCATCCGCGCGCATGTCGAGGCTTGGCAGCGTGTGAAGGACATTGGCCCGGCACGCCGCGCCGCGCAGGACGGGGTCGTCGGCGCCTGCGTTCAGCAGGATCGCCCCGGCCGCGGCAGGCAGGTCCGCTATGGCCCGCAGATCCGCCGCCCCCGCCTTGACCACCAGCAACCGCGCACCCGCGCCAAGCGCCGCGTCAGCTGCGGCCACCACATCCTCCTCCGCGCCCACCACCAGCTCGTCGAGGATGAAGTCGTGCTTGAGGAACCTGCCCGTCGTGGCGTTGTCCGCGCGCCCCAGCTGCGCGCCGGCAAG
>JANNOT010000218.1:0-6216 GCA_031399375.1 Paraoceanicella sp. | reverse complement strand
CTCCGCAACCCGATCCGCATGCAGGTGGTGTCCGAGCATTTCCGCGGCTCGGGCTTCAAGATCTTCGCCGACCTTCTGGAAAAAACCGGGGACCGAGGTCCGCGCCATCCCCGCCCCTGGGGGCGGCAGCCGCAAGTTCTGCGACCGGATGAATGCGTTCGCCCAGGCCCAGGGGCTGCCGGGGATGGGCTACATCTTCTGGCGCGACGACGGCGGCGCGACCGAGGCGGCGGGGCCGCTGGCCAAGGCGCTCGGCCCCGAGCGGACCGAGGCGCTGCGCGAAGCCCTCGGCCTCGGCCTCGGCGATGCCGCCTTCTTCCTCGCCGGCCTCCCCACCGACTTCCAGGCCGTCGCCGGCCGCGCGCGCAACGTCATTGGCGAGGAGCTGGGCCTGACGGTCAAGGACCGCTTCGAGCTCGCCTGGATCGTCGATTTCCCGATGTACGAGCGCGATCCTGACACGGGCAAGCTCGACTTCTCCCACAACCCGTTCTCGATGCCCCAGGGCGGGGGTTGAGGCGCTGGACAGCCAGGACCCGCTCGACATCCTGGGCTACCAGTACGACATCGTGTGCAACGGGGTCGAGCTTTCCTCGGGCGCCATCCGCAACCACAAGCCCGAGGTGATGTACCGCGCCTTCGAGATTGTGGGATATGACCGCGCCCATGTGGACGGGCATTTCGGCGGCATGATCAGCGCGTTCCGCTGCGGTGCCCCGCCCCATGGCGGGATCGCGCCCGGAGTGGACCGGATCGTCATGCTTCTGGCGGGGGCCGAGAACATCCGCGAGGTCATCATGTTCCCGATGAACCAGCGGGCCGAGGATCTGATGATGGGCGCCCCCAGCCTGCCCACCAACGAGCAACTGCGCGACCTCGGCCTCAGGGTCGTGGCGAAAGGCTAGGGGCGGGCGCGCGTCCGCCAGGGTGCCATCCGGGCTCTGCCTCGTCGCCCCAGGCGGTCCAGAGCGGACGCACCCCGCGGCTGAAGAGCTCGAGATAGGGGCCGGGACTGCACGCCTCGATGATGGCGTAGGCCTCCTCGGGTTTGCGGGAATGGTCGCGCTTGCGCGTCGCGAGCAGGTTCACCTGCCGCCGCCCGGGCGCGAGCGTCCGGGCCCCGCGCCCCCGCGTCCCGAACAGGAGCAGTTCCGTCACGTTGCGGAAATAGAACCCAACCCCGCGGCCGTCCGATCCCCCGTCGGCCCGGATCTTGTGCCAGACGAGGTTCGCCTTGTAGCTGAAACCCCAGGCCGCCAGCACCGCCAGCCCGTCGGGCAGGAGCGCATTCGGCACCCAAAGATAGCAGTGCGCGACCGGTGCGAGATGGTCCACCACCGGCAGGCCCGCGATCTCGGCCAGGGGCAGGGTGCCGTAGCGCGCCAGCCTGCGGTGCTCGGGCGCCACCTTGCCCGTGCGGTTGGCAAAGCGCCAGGGCGGATCGGCGAGCAGGGTGGCGAACCGCCGCCCTGCCAGGGCGCGGGACAGATCTTGTGCCGCGCTCACCTCACACCCCAAGGTTTGCCCCCCACCTCGCCTTTCCCGCAGCCTGCACCAGTTTGCCCGGCAGCGCAAATCACCGCATGGGCGGAACCAGAGCCCCGGCGCGGGGCTTGATGACGGGAGTTGTGAAAGGATGCGTCGCATGGTGGTCTGGGGACTTGGGATCGTCGCGCTGCTGGCAATCGGGGCCCTGGGCACGTGGGTCTACGTCGCCCACAATGTCGAGACGCCGGTCTACATCGTGATGGAGCGCGATGGGGCCATCGAGATCCGGGCCTACCCCGCCCTTCTGGCGGCGGAGGTCACGCGCGACGGCGAGCGCGACGCCGCGGTGCGCGCGGGGTTCAGGCCGCTTGCCAATTACATCTTCGGCAAGGACCGCGCGGCAGCGGGGGCGTCGATCGCGATGACCGCCCCGGTCACCCAGACCCGGACCGGCGGGCAATGGGCGGTGCGCTTCCTGATGCCCGACGGTTACACCGCGGAAACCCTTCCCTCCCCAGGCGGACCCGATGTGCGCATCGTCGAGGTCCCCGCCGCCCGCGTCGCGACCATCCGGTTCTCCGGACGCTGGATAGATGCCCCGATTGCCGCGAACGAGGCGGCACTGCGGGCGTGGCTGGTGGCCCGCGGGCATCCGGCCGAGGGGCCTGCCACCTACGCCTATTACAACGATCCGTTCACCCCCGGCTTCCTGCGCCGGAACGAGGTCATGATCGATCTGGGCCCTGAACAGTGACGCGGCCTGCCTCGGTGCCTCGCGACGCGGGGTGGATGCCGGCCGGGACCGGTGCTGCGGATCGGGGTGGTCTCGCCCACGCCGCGCGCCCGACGGCCGGTCGCCAGCGCCCGTGTCCCCTTACCAGCGCCGCCCCTTCGGTCCCACATCGACATGCAGGAACCGCGGATAGCGCCCGACGCCATGCGCCCCCGCCCGCTCCGCCAGGTCGGCGACCCGCGCAAGCGGCACGCCGGTCAGGGTGATGTCGGCAGCCCGCCCGCGGATATGCTGGGAATTGTAGGCCGCGCCTTCGATACCGCGGTTGCGGCGCGGGGTGCGGTAGCCCGAAAGTAGCGTCATGCGCACGGGAAAATCGCTCTCGAGCGTCGCCTCGGTCTGCAGATGCGCGAGCAGGTCGAAGAGACGGTGGTCCATCCAGACCTGACCGTTCCCATCCTTCCAGTCCCGGAATGCCCAGGATAGCGCGGCGATCCCGCCCTCGATCAGCCGCCCGTCCGGGCGCCGGAATGCGACATGGATCTCTTCGTCCCGCCCCGCGAGCCGGACCCAGAGAAAGCGCTGTCCGATCCCCCGGAAGCGCGTCTCAAAGAGCCCGGCAGCCGCGCGCATGGGCAGGGTCGCGCAAAGCGCGCCAAGGACTGTGCGGCGTGTCAGCATGACACCACTAGGGTGACGGAATATACCGATTTGTCCAGCCTAGGCCGGTTATGTGGCGAAAGTGCAAGGATCATAGATCTAGAAACCGTTCTGGCACCCCAATTATCCGAATTCTACCGGCTTGACGCTCGCCCATCGGTCGTTCCACGATGGCGCATGACTGCCGAACCTGATCGTGGCATGCCGGTGCCGGGTTGGACGTCGCCGCCGCGCCCGGGGCGCCGGGCGATGATCGGGCGGTTCGTGCGCCTCGATCCGCTCGTGCCCGCCATGGCGCCCGGGCTTCACGCGGCGAATGCCGAGGATGCGGCGGGGCGGATGTGGGACTTCCTGCCCTATGGCCCCTTTCGCGACGATGACGCGTATGCGGCCTGGGTGGCAGAGGTGGCGGCGCGCGACGACCCGCTGTTCTTCCAGGTTACCGATCTCGACACCGGGATGCCGGGCGGGGTCCTGTCGCTCCTGCGGATCGATCCCGGCGCAGGATCGATCGAGGTCGGTCACATCGCCTTCGCCCCCCGCCTGCAGCGCACCCGGGCCGCGACCGAGGCCGTGTGGCTGGTGATGGCGGGGGCTTTCGCCGCCGGGTATCGGCGGTTCGAGTGGAAATGCAACGCGCTCAACATCCCCTCGCGCCGGGCGGCGCTCCGGTTCGGGCTGAGCTTCGAGGGCGTCTTTCGAAACCACCTGGTGGTCAAGGGTCGCAACCGCGACACGGCGTGGTATGCGGCCATTGACAGCGAGGCGCCCGCGCTGCAAGCGGCGTACTCCGCCTGGCTCGACCCGGCCAATTTCGACCCCGCGGGTCGGCAGCGCGAAAGCCTCGCGGTGCTGACCGACCCGATCCTCGTGGCGCGGGGCTGACTGCGGCATGATAGCCTTTGGCGCCGTGCGCGACCCGTGGCGCCCCCCGCACCCGTGACAGTCGTCCCAAGGAGGGTCCCATGCCCGCACCCCGCCCCGAGGCACTCGACTTTCTGCTGTCGCGCCGCTCGCACCCCGCGCGCAGCCTGCGGGCACCTGCCCCCGATCCCGTAGCACTTGCGCCGATCCTGACTGCCGCGGCGCGCAGCCCCGATCACGGGCTGCTCGAGCCCTGGCGGTTCCTGGTTCTGTCCCGCGCGGCGCTGCCCCGGCTCGCCGGGATCGCGGTTGCGCAGGCCGAGGCGCGCGGGTTCGATCCGGAAAAGGTGCGCCTCAGCCTCGGCAACGCGCCGCTGATCGTGGGCGTGGTCGGCACGCCGAAGCTGTCGGAGAAGGTTCCGCGCATCGAGCAGACGCTGTCCGCGGGGGCCGTCTGCGCGGCTTTGGTGAACGCCGCCCTTGCGTCCGGCTGGGGGGCGGTGTGGCTCACGGGGTGGATCGCGTCCGACCGCTCGTTCCTCGACGCGCTCGGCCTCGCGGCGGACGAGTTCCTCGCCGGGCTCGTCCATGTCGGCACGCCCACGGTGGCGCCGGACGAGCGTCCGCGACCCGATCTGGCGGCGCTGACCACCTGGATCGACGCCTGATGCTGGGCGACATCGCCCGCGCCCTGGCGCAGGCGGGGGACCCGCGGTTCCTGGTCGTGCTGGCGAAGGGGGTTGTGGTGAGCGTCCTTGCCCTGCTCGCGCTCGTTGCCGCGGCGGGCTGGGCCGCGGCCCAGGCGGGATGGGAGGTGGCGATCCCGTGGATCGGCCAGATCGACCTCGGCGCCGGGCTTGCCATCGGGGGCGTGATCCTGGCATCGATCTTCCTGATGGTACCGGTTGCGGCGCTTTGCGTCGGGGTCTTTCTCGATGACGTGGCAGCCGCGGTCGAGGCGCGACACTATCCCGCTGCCGGACCGGGCCGCGCGCTCGGGTTCTTCGCCGGCCTGGGCGAGGCCGCGCGTGTCGCCGCCGCAATTCTCGTGCTCAACACCCTTGGCCTTGCCGCCTATCTGGTCGCGGGACCGCTCGCGCCCCTGGTGTTCTGGGCGCTCAACGGGTTTCTGATCGGGCGCGAATATTTCGTGCTCGTGGCCGCGCGCCACCTCGGGGCCGAGGCGGCGCGCATGTCACGCCGCCGCCATGCGTTGTCGATCTGGGCGCTCGGGACCGCCGTGGCGATCCCGCTGACCATCCCGGTCGTGAACCTCTTCGCCCCGATCTTCGGCGTTGCGGCATTCACCCATTTCTATCACCGCAGGGCGTTGCGGGGGTGATCAGCTGCCCGTGGACGGGGCGGCGGGCGGCACGACCGTCTGTGCCTGGCGCAGCGCGTCACAACCGTCCGCCGCAGCGGCAGCAGAGACGGCAGAGGCGAAAAGGGCGAGCAGGGTGGCAAGGGCAAGCGGCTTCATCATGTTCATCCTCCTGAGGGTTGACCGGCCCGGAACACGCGGACCTGCACTACATCCGATGAAATATGTCGAAATCCGCCACGGCAATGGCCCCCGACAGGATTATGCCGCAGACCACCGCCCAGATCGCGGTCGCAATCACGGTTACCCAGCGCGCCTTGCGCCACATCATCGCATCGACGGGGGCCGAGGGTGCCGTGCCGGGGATCACATCGCCCGTGTCGTTCTGGGTGGTGACCCGAAGCGGCAGCGCGATGAAAAGGCACATGAACCAGATCACGGCATAGAGCACGATGAAGGCGGTGACGGTCACGCCTGTTCCAGCTCCACCAGGGTCCCGGCAAAGTCCTTGGGGTGCAGGAAAAGTACGGGCTTGCCATGGGCGCCGATCCGAGGCTCGCCCGAGCCAAGCACCCGCGCTCCGGCCGCCGCCAGCCGGTCGCGCGCGACGAGAATGTCCTCGACCTCGTAACAGATGTGGTGAATGCCACCCGACGGGTTCTTGTCCAGAAACCCCGCGATGGGCGAGGCGTCGCCGAGCGGGTGCAGCAGCTCGATCTTGGTGTTGGGCAGGCTGATGAAGACGACCGTGACCCCATGGGCGGGTTCGTCCTGTGCAGGCCCGACCTCGGCACCGAGCAGCCCCCGGTACACATCCGCCGCAGCGGCAAGGTCGGGCACGGCGATGGCCACGTGATTCAGGCGTCCGATCATGTACCAAACCTAGTGCCGGGCACGCCGCCCCCGCAACCCCGGCTCACGATTTCCTTTGCCGCCCCGGGCGGTTTTGGGCAAGTCTGGCGGCGGAACCGTGACGGCCTCGGGGTGAGGCAAGTCCGGGCAGACCACGGGGGGATTATTTTTATGGCTGCGGTATCGATGAGGGTGAACGGGGTTGTATTGGGAGGTGTTGTTGAGGGTCGGACGTTGCTGGTTGATTTTTTGCGGGGTGGTTTGGGACTGACGGGGACGCATGTTGGGTGTGACACGT
>JANNOT010000163.1:0-11541 GCA_031399375.1 Paraoceanicella sp. | reverse complement strand
CGTCCCTCGTCGATCGCCACCCGCAGAATAGACCCCCGCCCGGGCCGGGGTGGGGCGGAAGCCGACATTCTGGCCGCGATTGCGGCGCATCACGGCAAGAGCAGCGACGAATCGCCATACGAGTAGAACCGGTAGCCCTGCGCGATGGCATGGGCGTAGATCACGCGGATCGCCTCCATCCCCATCAGGGCCGAGACGAGCATCATCAGGGTCGAGCGCGGCAGGTGAATATTGGTCCTCAGCGCGTCGGCACAGCGGTACGGGTGCCCGGGCGCTATGAAGATGTCGGTCTCGCCCCGCCAGGGGACGAGCGTGCCCCCCGCCGCGGCGGTTTCGAGCAGCCGCAGGGCGGTCGTGCCGACGGGGATCACGCGGCCCCCCGCCCCGCGGGCCGAACGGATGGCATCCGCCGCAGCCGCCGTCACCTCGCCCCATTCGGCATGCATCCGGTGCGCGTCGAGGGTGTCGGCGGTCACCGGCAGGAAGGTCCCCGCCCCCACATGCAGCGTCACATCCGCCCGAAGCACCCCGCGCGCGGCGAGTGCGGCGAGCAGGTCCTCGTCGAAATGAAGCGCGGCGGTGGGGGCCGCAACCGCCCCGTCCGCCCGGGCGAACACCGTCTGGTAATCGGTCCGGTCGCGGGCATCGGCGGGCCTGCGCGCGGCGATGTAGGGGGGAAGCGGCATTTCGCCCGTCGCCGCGATCGCCGCATCGAGCGCGGCCCCGGCGAGCGCGAAGTCGAGCACGACCTCGCCCCCTGCCCCCTTGCCCGCAACTTTAGCGGTCAGCGTACCGAAGTCGATGCGGTCGCCCGGGGCGAGCCGCTTGCCCGGGCGGGCCAGGGCCACCCAGCGCGCCGGCCCGTCGCGGCGGATCAGCGTCGCCTCGACCCCCGCCACCGCCGCGCCGCGGGTCCGGGTGCCGAAGAGCCGCGCCGGAATCACCCGCGTGTCGTTGAACACCAGAATGTCGCCCGGCCGCAGGGCGTCGGGCAGATCGCACACCCGGGCGTCGCGGATCCTGCCCCCTGCTGCCACCAGCATCCGTGCCGCGCTGCGCGGGACGGCGGGGCGAAGCGCGATCCGGTCCTCGGGCAGCTCGAAATCGAAATCGGCAGGCGTCAGGGGGTGGTCCATGGCGGCGCAGTGCCGGGAATCGGGCCATGCGTCAAGGCCGACTGTTTCAGCCGATCACGAAATGCCCCCGCGCGCGCACGTCTCGCGGAGCGGGTGCGCGCGCCCGTTCCCGGCCATCGGGCGCCGGGGTAGAGGCGCGGGACAAAACAAACGGAGGAACCACCCATGCCCACGCTAGACCTGCCCGAACCCACACCCGCAACGGTGGCGACCATGCTCGTCGCAGGTGCGCTTGCCACCGTTGCCTTCGATTTCTACGGCCAGAGCCTCAGCCCCCTGCTCGGCGGGGCAAACCTCGCCCCCGTACCGCTGGCCAACAGCGTGATCGAGGTCGTGACAGGCGCACGCTGGGATGCGGCCGCGCAGCTCCTGCACTACTTCGCCGGGATGATCGCCTATCCGCTCGGCTGGATGCTCGTGGCCCGGCCGCTCTGGAAGGCCTTCGCGCCGGATCTGCCCTGGACGGTGCCCGCCGCCCTCTATGGCGTGGTGCTGTGGGTTTTCGCGCTCTTCGTCATGGCGCACCTGATCGCGGGGCTTCCCGCCTTTCTGGGGTTCAGCGGGATCACCTGGGTAGCACTTGCCGGGCACGTGCTGTTCGCGCTCGTCGCCGCCTTCGTGGTCGAGCAGCGTATGCCTCCCACGCGCTGACTACTGATCTGCGGCGACCTTGACCGAGATCATGCGGTCGGGGTCGTCCACGGCGCCGTTTGCGGCCCGGCTGCCAAGCTTGATCTGGTCCACATGCTCCATCCCCTCCACCACTCGGCCGACGACCGTGTAGTCGCCGTTCAGGAAATAGCCCTCGGCGAACATGATGAAGAACTGAGAGTTGGCGGAATTGGGGCTCTGCGACCGGGCCATGCCGATGACGCCGCGGTCAAAGGGGGTGGGCGAGAACTCGGCCGGAAGATCGGGCATGGACGACCCGCCGGTGCCCGCGCGGCGCAGGTTGAACCCGTCCTCGCGGTCGCCGAACTCCACGTCGCCGGTCTGGGCCATGAACCCCTCGATCACGCGGTGAAAGACCACGTTGTCATACTGGCCGGTGCGGGCGAGCTCCTTGATCCGCGCGACGTGCTGGGGGGCGACATCGGGCAGAAGCTCGACGACCACGGGGCCGGATTTCAGCGCGATGATCAGGGTGTTCTCGGGATCGGTGGTCACCGTCGGCGTCTCCTGGGTCTGGGCGATTGCGATCGGGGCCGCCGCGAGGGTGGCTCCGAGCACGGCCGCGGCGAGAGCGGCAAGCATGCGTCGTGTCATGGGATCCTCTCCTCGGGGCGCGTGGCCCGGCTGCGGGCGTCTTACCCCCACCCGCGGGCGGGGTCAAACGCGGACGCGCCGTAGCCGGTCGCCAAGCGCCTCGGCGACGGCCCGGGGCACGAACGGGGTGATGTCGCCGTCAAGCCGCGCGATCTCCTTGACCAGGCGCGACGCGATGGCCTGGTGATGCGCATCGGCCATCAGGAACACGGTTTCCACGTCGTCGTTCATGGCGCGGTTCATGCCGACCATCTGGAATTCGTATTCGAAATCGCTGACCGCACGCAGGCCGCGGATAATGATCGTGGCGCCCACGTCATGGGCGCAGTGGATCAGCAGGTTCTCAAACGGGTGGGCGACGATCTCGATCCCGCTCGCGGCGGCAAGCGGCGCGCATTCCGCCTCGATCATCTCGACCCGCTCCTCGAGGCTGAAGAGCGGCCCCTTGTCCCGGTTAATCGCGACGCCGATCACCAGCCGGTCCACCAGCGACAGCGCGCGGCGGATGATGTCGAGATGCCCGAGCGTGACCGGATCGAAGGTGCCGGGATAAAGGCCAATGCGCATCGGGATCCCTCGGGTTTTGTCGCGACGCAACAGGATCGGGCGCGGCGCGTCAAGGATGTCCGTGCTCCGGGGCACGCAGGACGGACCCGGCGCAGAGGGGTGGAGATGGGGCGGCGTGCCAGAAGCCCTTGGTTCAGAAGCCCTTGATCATGTCTTCGAGCGCGTGACGCTCCATGTCGATCTCCGACAGTCGCGCCTTGACCACGTCGCCGATCGAGATGACGCCGGCGAGCTTGCCGTCCACCAGCACGGGCAGGTGGCGAAACCGCCCCTTGGTCATCGCCTCCAGCACCTGCTCGGCCGTGTCGGCCATCGCACAGACCTTCACGTCGCGCGTCATCAGATCCTCGGCCCGGTCGCCCATGCACGCCACGCCCCGGCGGCCGAGCTCGCGCACGATGTCTCGCTCCGACAGGATCCCGTCCACCCGCTGGCCGTCGCGGCTGACAATCACCGCCCCGATGCGCTTTTCGGACATCATCGCGGCCACGTCGTTCATCGGCGTCTGGGGGGTGACGGAGGCGATGCCCGTCACCGTCTTCTGCGCCAGGATGTGCTGGACATTCATGCGGTACGCCCTCCCCGGGGATTATCTGTTTGTGGGACAGACTGCCGCAGCGCCGCCGATCAGGTCAAGCACGGCGTGACCCGGGCGCCGGGGCGCCCCGGGTGCCTATTCCGCCGCGACCCGGCGCGCGCGGGTGAGAATCTCGCGCAGGTAGCGCCCGGTATGGCTGCGCTCCGCCTTCGCCACCGTCTCGGGCGTGCCGACGGCCACGATCTCGCCCCCGCCGGTCCCGCCCTCGGGGCCGATGTCGATCACCCAGTCGGCGGTCTTGATGACGTCGAGGTTATGCTCGATGACCACGACCGAATTGCCCTGCTCGACCAGCTCGTGCAGCACCTCGAGCAGCTTGCGCACATCCTCGAAATGGAGGCCCGTGGTGGGCTCATCGAGGATGTAGAGCGTGCGGCCCGTCGCGCGCTTGGACAGCTCCTTGCTCAGCTTTACCCGCTGCGCCTCGCCCCCCGACAGGGTGGTGGCCTGCTGGCCCACCTTGATGTAGCCGAGGCCGACCTGGACCAGCGTTTCCATCTTTTCGCGGATCGCAGGGATGGCGGCGAAGAAATCCACTGCGTCCTCGACCGTCATGTCAAGGACTTGCGCGATGCTCTTGCCCTTGTAGAGCACCTCCAGCGTCTCGCGGTTGTAGCGCTGGCCGCCGCAGGTCTCGCAGGTCACGTAGACGTCGGGCAGGAAGTGCATCTCGATCTTGATGACCCCGTCGCCCTGGCACGCCTCGCAGCGCCCGCCCTTCACGTTGAAGCTGAAGCGGCCGGGGCCGTAGCCGCGGGCCTTCGACTCCGGCAGGCCCGCGAACCAGTCGCGGATCGGGGTGAAAGCGCCGGTATAGGTCGCGGGGTTGGACCGCGGCGTGCGCCCGATCGGCGACTGGTCGATGTCGATCACCTTGTCCAGATGCACCAGCCCCTCGACGCTCCGGCAGGGGGCGGGGGTCTGGCGCGCGCCGTTCAGGCGCATCGAGGCGGTCTTGAACAGCGTCTCAATGGTCAGCGTGGACTTGCCCCCGCCCGACACCCCGGTGACGCAGGTCAGCGTGCCGAGCGGAAACTCCGCCGTCAGGTCGCGCAGGTTGTTGCCCGTGGCGCCCACGACCCGCAGCGCCTTGCCATTGCCGCGGCGGCGGTTGGCCGGGATCCTGATCTCGCGCGCGCCGGTCAGGTACTGGCCGGTGACCGATTCCTTGCAGGCGGCGATGTCGTCGGGCGTCCCTGCCGCAATGATCCGCCCGCCATGGACACCCGCCCCCGGACCGATGTCGAGCACGTAATCCGCCTCGCGGATCGCCTCCTCGTCATGCTCGACCACGATCACCGTGTTGCCCTGGTCGCGCAGGTTCTTCAGCGTGGTCAGGAGGCGGTCATTGTCGCGCTGGTGCAGGCCGATGGACGGCTCGTCGAGCACATAGAGGACGCCCGTCAGACCCGAGCCGATCTGGCTCGCCAGGCGGATCCGCTGGCTTTCGCCCCCCGACAGTGTGCCGGAATTGCGCGACAGGGTGAGGTAGTTCAGCCCGACATTGACAAGGAATCCAAGGCGTTCGCGGATTTCCTTCAGGATCGCCTTCGCGATCTCGTTGCGCTGTGCAGTCAGGGTTGCGGGTACCGTCTCGACCCAGGCATGGGCCTCGGCGATCGACATCTCCACCACCTGGCCCACATGCAGGCCCGCGATGCGCACCGCCAGCGCCTCGGGCTTCAGCCGGTAGCCGCCGCAGGTGTGGCACGGGCGGTTGTTCTGGTAGCGCTCGAACTCCTCGCGGACCCAGGTGCTGTCGGTCTCCTTGTACCGCCGCTCCATGTTCGGGATGACGCCCTCGAACACCCGCGTCACGGAATAGACCCGGCCGCCTTCGTCATAGCGGAACGGGATCTCGTCGGTGCCCGAGCCATGCAGGAACACCTGCCGGATCTCCTCGGGCAGGTCGCGCCATTTGGCGGTCTTCTTGAACCCGTAATGCTTGGCAATCGAATCGATGGTCTGGGTGATGTAGGGGCTCTTGGACTTGGCCCACGGGGCGAGCGCGCCGCCGGGGATCGTCAGCCCCTCGTCCGGCACCACCAGGCGCGGGTCGAAGAAGAGTTCCACCCCCAGCCCGTCGCAGTCGGGGCAGGCACCGAAGGGTGCATTGAACGAAAAGAGCCGCGGCTCGATCTCGCCGATCGTGAAGCCCGAGACGGGACAGGCGAATTTTTCCGAAAAGATGAACCGCTCGGGTTCGCCCTCCACCGGCGCCGTCTCGACGACCGCGATCCCGTCGGCGAGATTCAGCGCGGTGCGAAAGCTGTCGGCAAGCCGGGTCGCGAGGTCCGGGCGCACCACGATCCGGTCGACGACCACGTCGATGTCATGGCGCAGCTTCTTATCGAGGACGGGGGCCTCCTCGATCTCGTAGAATTCCCCGTCGACCTTCACCCGCTGGAACCCCTGCTTGCGCAGGTCGAGGAATTCCTTGCGGTATTCGCCCTTGCGGTCGCGGATCATGGGCGCGAGCAGATAGGCCCGTGACCCCTCGGGCATCGCCATCACGCGGTCGACCATCTCGGACACCTGCTGCGCCTCGATGGGCAGGCCCGTGGCGGGGCTATAGGGCACGCCGACCCGGGCATAGAGCAGGCGCATGTAATCGTAGATCTCGGTCACCGTGCCGACCGTGGACCGTGGGTTTTTCGAGGTCGTCTTCTGTTCGATGGAAATCGCGGGCGACAGGCCCGAGATATGGTCCACGTCGGGCTTCTGCATCATGTCGAGGAACTGGCGCGCATAGGCGCTCAGGCTCTCCACATAGCGCCGCTGCCCCTCCGCATAGATCGTGTCGAAGGCGAGCGAGGATTTTCCCGACCCCGAAAGCCCGGTGATCACCACAAGCCGATCGCGCGGGATATCCACATCCACCGACTTCAGGTTGTGTTCCCGCGCGCCGCGGATGGAGATCGTCTTGAGTTCGGTCATGGCCGGAATCCCTTTGTCCAACCGCTGGACATAACCTGTTGGCACGGGAATGCGAGTCCGGTGACCGTAAACAAAGCATGAACAAATGGAAAGGCTCAACAGCGCCGCGGTGGGGCGCTCGCCGCGAACGGACCGCTGTCGCGCCCCATGGGGACTTGATAGGGTAATCTATGGGCGCGCTCACGGGGACATGCCACTGCGAAGCGATCGGCTGGACGCTGACGGGCGATCCCGGTTCGATCACGGCCTGCAACTGCACGCTCTGCCGTCGCTACGGCGCCCTCTGGGCGTATGACTACGAGGGTGGGCGCATCGCGATCCACGGACCGAGCCGGACCTACACGCGTCCTGGCAAGGCGAACCCGGCGCTCGAGATCCATTTCTGTCCCACGTGCGGGTGCGTGCTCTGCTGGCGCGGCCTGCGGCGCGAGGAGGATGGCCGCACCCGGATCGCCGTGAACGTCCGGCTCGCCGCGCCCGAGGCGGTCGCGGAGCTTGAAATCGACCATTTCGACGGGCTCGACAGCTTCGACGACCTGCCCCGCGACGGCCGCTGCGTCCGGGACCTGTGGTTCTGACGGCGCCATTGGGCGCTTTCGCTGGCCCCCGGGCCCGGGCTAACCTCGGCCGAACGATTCGGAGGATGCGATGGCTGGCAGCGTCAACAAGGTGATCATCGTCGGCAATCTCGGCCGCGACCCCGAGGTGCGGACGTTCCAGAACGGCGGCAAAGTGGTGAACCTGCGCATCGCCACGTCAGAGCGCTGGCGCGACAAGCAGTCGGGCGAGAACAAGGAGCGGACCGAGTGGCACTCGGTCGCGATCTTCAACGAGAACCTCGCGAAGATCGCCGAGCAATACCTGCGCAAGGGATCGAAGGTCTATGTCGAGGGCCAGCTCGAGACGCGCAAGTGGCAGGACCAGGCGGGCGCCGAGCGCTACACGACCGAGGTCGTGCTGCGCCAGTTCCGCGGCGAGCTCACCCTGCTCGACGGTCGCAACGACGGCGGCGGGGCGGGGGACCGCGACTTCGGCGGCGCCGGCGGCTATGATGCCATGCCCGCGCCCGGCGGTGGCAGCGGCGGGCGCGGAAGCAGTCTGGACGACGAAATCCCGTTCTGACCCGGCTCTGACCGGTCTGCCCCCGTCAGTGCGTGGCGGTATAGGGCAGCGATGAGTGGTGCAGGTTGATCAGCACGCCCCCATCCGGGGCCCGGATGAAGCCCATGGTAAAGTCCACCTTCACCGGGGCGGATCCGTCTGCAGGGGTGAAGTAGTAGTTCCCCATCGCGATCGCCTCGTCCCCGTGCAGGATGATGCCCGCGTTCTCGAACCGGACCGCGGTCCAGGGCGCGAGGGCGAAGCCGTGATCCTCCGCGTCCACCCCGGTCACGAAATAGGATACCGCCTCGGGTTCGGTCAGGCGGAACTCGACGACTTCGGCCCGGGTCGGCTTGAAAAGCACGGTGCCTTCGTCATAGCCGTAGAGTGTGTCGACCGCACGCGCCCCGGCCGCCTTGTAGTCGCCGCCCGACGCATAGAGCGCGCCGATCTCGACCAGGGCACCGCCCCAGCGGGCCTGGGTCGCCTCCACCTCGGCCGCGGTCAGGGGTGCGGGCTGCGCGGCAAGGGCGCCGGTTCCCGCAAGGGCGATGAGGGTAAAGCCGAGAATGCCGTGGGTCCGCATGGGGACGCTCCTCTATGGCGACAGGGTGAGCCTTGGGTCGCATTCCCGCCCCACCCGCGCCATTCACGTCCGCTTGAGTGTCGCGCATTGCGCTTCTCCCTCGTGGCGGGATAAACTCTGCCCACAAAATATGGTGCCGCCCCGGAAGGACCGCCCGCCTTGTCCGACGACCCCGAGACCCCCCTGCCCCCGCGCCCTGTCCATACCGGCCCCGTGATCTCGGTCGAGGCCGAGATGAAGCGCAGCTATCTCGACTACGCCATGAGCGTGATCGTGAGCCGCGCGATCCCGGACGTGCGCGACGGGCTGAAGCCGGTGCATCGCCGCATCCTCTATGCGATGCACGAGACGGGAAACACCCACGACAAGGGCTACCGCAAGTCCGCCCGCCCGGTCGGCGACGTGATGGGAAAGTACCACCCCCATGGCGACAGCGCGATCTATGACGCGCTGGTGCGCATGGCACAGGAGTTTTCCATGCGCCTGCCCCTGCTCGACGGGCAGGGCAATTTCGGCTCGATGGACGGCGATGCCCCCGCGGCGATGCGCTACACCGAGGTGCGGATGGACAAGCCCGCCGCCTTCCTTCTCGCCGATATCGAGAAGGAGACGGTGGATTTCCAGCCGAACTACGACAGCCAGGACCGCGAACCCTCGGTCCTGCCCGCGCGATTCCCCAACCTCCTGGTGAACGGCTCGGGCGGCATCGCCGTGGGCATGGCCACCAACATCCCGCCCCACAACCTGGGCGAGGTGATCGACGCGACGCTCGCCCTGATGGACCGGCCCGATCTCACCTCGCTCGAGCTGACCGAGTACGTCCCCGCCCCCGATTTTCCCACCGGCGCCCTGATCCTGGGCCGGGCGGGGGCCAAGCGCGCCTATGTCGAGGGGCGCGGGTCGGTCATCATGCGCGCGCGCACCCATGTGGAGGAGCTGCGCAAGGACCGCTTCGCCATCGTCGTGGACGACATCCCCTACCAGGTGAACAAGGCGACCATGGTGGAAAAGATCGCCGAGCTCGCCCGCGACAAGCGCATCGAGGGCATTGCCCATGTCCAGGACGAGAGCGACCGCTTCGGCGTGCGGGTGGTGGTTGAGCTGAAGCGCGACGCGACGCCGGACGTGGTGCTGAACCAGCTCTACCGGTTCACCCCGCTCCAGACCTCGTTTCCCTGCAACATGCTGGCGCTGAACGGCGGGCGGCCCGAGCAGCTCGACCTGCGCGCGTTCCTCACCGCCTTCATCGCGTTCCGCGAGGAGGTGGTGGCCCGCCGCACCGCCTTCGACCTGCGAAAGGCTCGCGAGCGCGCCCATATCCTCTGCGGCCTCGCCGTGGCGGTGGAGAATGTGGACGAGGTGGTGGCGACCATCCGCAGCTCGCCCGATCCCGCCACCGCCCGCGAACGCCTGATGGAGCGCCGCTGGCCCGCCGAGGACATCGCGGCCTATCTCGCCCTGATCGACGACCCCGCCCACCGGATGCATGACGACGGGACCTACAACCTTTCGGACGTGCAGGCCCGCGCGATCCTCGAGCTTCGCCTCCAGCGCCTGACCGCCCTGGGGGTCAAGGAGGTGACGGACGAGCTCGAAAGCCTCGCTGCCCGCATCGCCGACTACCTCGACATCCTGCGCTCGCGCGAGCGTATCCAGGCGATCATCCGGACCGAGCTTGCCGAGGTCCGCGAGCTTTTCGCGACCCCCCGCCGGTCCGAGATCGTCGAGTTCGACGGCGAAATGGAGGACGAGGACCTCATCGAGCGCGAGGACATGGTCGTGACCGTCACCCATGGCGGCTACATCAAGCGCACCGCGCTCGACGAATACCGAACCCAGAACCGCGGCGGCAAGGGGACCGCGGGCATGAACACCAAGGACGAGGATTTCGTCACCACGCTCTTCGTGGCGAACACCCACACCCCCCTCCTAGTCTTTACCACCGACGGGATGTGCTACAGCCTCAAGACCTGGCGCCTGCCCCTCGCCTCCCGCACCGGCCGCGGCCGCGCGCTCGCCCAGATCCTCCCCATCCTCCCCGGCATCTCCATCGCGGCCCTGATGCCCGTGGACCGGCCGGAGGCGGAATGGGACGCGCTCCAGATCATGTTCGCGACCTCCGACGGCGACGTTCGGCGCAACGCGCTGTCGGACTTCACGAACATCAATCGGGTGGGCAAGATCGGGATGAAGCTGCCCGAGGGCGTCAGCCTGGTGAACGCCCGCATCTGCGGCGAGGGCGACGACATCTTGCTGACGACCGCCCTCGGCAAGGCCGTGCGCTTCCCGGTGCCCGACGTCCGCATCTTCAAGGGTCGCGATTCGACCGGCGTGCGGGGCGTGCGGCTGGCCGAGGGCGACCGGGTGGTCGCCATGGCCGTGATCCGCCATTTCGAGGCGACGCCGGAGGAGCGTGCCGCCTACCTCAAGATGCGCCGGGCCGTCGCGGGGCTGGCGGAGGAGGACGAGACCGACCCCGACGAGGACGCGGTCGGCGGGGACGGCACGCTGCCTGCCGAACGCTACGCCGAGATGTCGGCAGCCGAGGACCTCATCCTGACCCTGACGGAGAAGGGCGCGGGCAAGCTCTCCTCGTCCCACGATTATCCCGTCCGCGGCCGCGGCGGCCAGGGCGTGCAGGGCATCGACAAGGGCCTGCGCGCCGGGCGCCTCGTCGCCTGCTTCCCCGTCACCCTCGATGACCAGGTGATGCTCTCGACCGATGCGGGCCAGTCGATCCGCTGCCCGGTGGCCGACATCTCGTTCCGCTCCCGCTCCGCGGGCGGCGTGCGGGTCTTCAACATCGCACCCGACGAGAAGGTCGTCTCGGTCGCCTGGGTGGCCGAGCGGGGTGAGGACGAGGGGTGAGGCTCGCAGCCGTCACCTTCCTCGTCCCCGACTACGACCCCGCCATCGCCTGGTTCACCGGCCCCCTCGGCTTCACCCTGGCCGAGGACACCTCCCTCGGCGGGGCCAAGCGCTGGGTCCGCGTCACCCCGCCCGGCGGCGGCTCCGACCTCATCCTCGCCCGCGCCGAGGGGGCGGAGCAGCGCGCTACGATTGGCCGCCAGGGTGGCGGCCGGGTCTGGCTCTTCCTGCACACTGACGATTTCGCGCGCGACCACGCCCGCCTCACCACCGCCGGCGTCCACTTCCTCGAGCCCCCGCGGATCGAGCCCTACGGCACGGTCGCCGTGTTCGAGGACCCCTGGTCCAACCGATGGGACCTGATCGAGCCAAACGCCTGAAGACCGGCCCGGCATGGGGCGGGGTGAGTCGGGCGCGGGTCAAGGCTGCGGCACGCACCCCCGGCCCTGCCGGGGGCTTGGCTTTGACGCGCGCCCGATTCG